>NZ_JAMXEX010000009.1:0-113431 GCF_025370775.1 Ancylothrix sp. D3o
TGAATCACCCATCAAGTGCGATGGCTACGGCTGGCGGAGCGAGCGCGATTTTTCCTAACTTATTCAGCAAGCCCTAATTAAACCTTCGATGAGGTTAAATAATCCTGCTCCTAGCAACAGAGAGCCGCCGAAAGTGTGGGGGGAAGCGGGTATTTTTTGACGCTGACCGGCCCGCCATAAAAAATAGACGCCGCTGGCGGTAATGATATACATCAAGCCATTGAAAAGACCATCCCAATGAGTATTTATTTTCATTTGGGAGAGGCTGAGGGTGGGGACAGCGCTGGTGAGCATTTGATGCCATTGTAGAATTTGGTGAAAGACAATGCCATCAAAAAAGCCGGCTCCTCCTATACCCAACAGGATGCCGGCGGTGATGATTGTTTTATGTTCTGTTTGCATGGAATTTAGCTTTAGCCATTGACGACTTTACCACCATTGGGGTGTAGAATTTGGCCGGTCATATAGGACGCATCATCGGAGGCTAAAAAGACATAAGAAGGGGCAACTTCTTCGGGTTGACCGGCCCGTTTCATGGGGACTTGTTGCCCGAAACTTGCGACTTTTTCTTCGGAGAATGTGGCGGGGATTAACGGTGTCCAAATGGGGCCAGGGGCTACGCCATTGACACGGATATTTTTTTCCACCAAAGATTGAGATAGAGCGCGAGTAAAGGCAACAATTGCGCCTTTTGTGGAGGAATAATCAAGCAGTTGGGGGTTGCCTTCGTAGGCGGTGACGGAGGTGGTGTTAATAATTGCGCTGCCTTCTTTGAAGTGGGGTAAAGCAGCTTTGGTTAGGAAAAACATTGAGAAAATGTTAGTGCGAAAAGTACGCTCTAATTGTTCAGCAGTAATATCTTCTAAGCTGTTTTGGGGGTGTTGTTCAGCGGCGTTGTTGACGAGGATATCAAGTTTGCCGTAGGTGTCGATAGTTTGCTGAACAGCGAGTTTACAAAATTCTTCATCGCCCAGATCACCGGCAATTAATAAACAAGGCCGGCCTAGTTCTTGAACAAGGCGTTTTGTTTCGTTGGCGTCGTCATGTTCGTTGAGATAAACGATGGCAATTTTTGCGCCTTCTTTGGCATATAAAATAGAAACTGCACGACCAATTCCGCTATCGCCGCCGGTGATCAGGGCTACTTTATCGAGCAGTTTGGCGCTGCCTTTGTAGTTAAAATCATCAGATTTTGGCCGGGGGGTCATTTCTGATTCGATACCCGGTTGTTGGTTTTGATGCTGGGGTGGTTGCAGTTGTTCTTTATCTTTGGTTGGCATGAGGGAGTTTTTTGATTTTTTAATGTACTCTCTTATTAGAAATAATCTTTATTTCGCCTAGAGAAATCAGCCTTTTTGCATAACTCTATCTACGACTAAAGATAGCCTTTTATCTTGAGTTTGTTTGTTTAGCGATAGGGGAATGCTAACCGAAATTTTTCTAGGAAATGTATCCTTGATAACAAGGTTTTGAGGGCAACTGGGGAGGGGGCAACCACAAGAGAATTGCCCCGACTTTTGACAAATGACAATTAATTGGCTTTTTTAGGTTGTAAACCGGCCAGAGGAGGGCCGTTTAAAACTTGGCCGGTGGGGCTATACCGGCTACCATGACAAGGACAATCCCAGCTTTTTTCTGCTTTGTTCCAATGCACAACACAACCGGCATGAGCACAGATGGCACCTAAAGCATGAAGAGTGCCGGTTTCATCGCGATAGGCTGCGATTTTTTCGCCGTTGATATCAAGAATTTTGCCTTCATTAATGCCAACTTCCGAGAAATTCTTAGCATCAGATTTAAACCGATCTGTAATTAAATGGGTGGCATAATCAAGGCTTTCTGTAAGGAGCCGGCCGGTGTCAGATAAAGGCATTCGGTTGGGGTCATAAATCTCACTCCAAGGGTTATTTTTCCCTTGAATTAAATCTGCTAAAAGCATGGCCGCAACGGTGCCAAAAGTTAAACCGTTACCAGAGTAGCCGGTGGCGAGATAAAGGTGAGAATGGGTGCTGGGTTTACCAATATAGGGTAATCCATCGATGGGTTCATAAAATTGGGCTGACCATTGATAAGGGATAGAATCAACGTCATAACGGCTGCGAGCATATTCTTCTAAGCGTTGAAAACAAGCTTCGGTATCAATATCTTGGCCGGTTTTGTGGTCTTCTCCGCCAATTATTAAAAGCGGGCCGGTTTCGTCGTGGTAGGTGCGGGTGTAATGATAGGGTTTATCGGTATCCCAAAATAAGCCGGTGGGGACGGGGGCTGTGGGCCCAAAGCGTTTTTCGACAAGTCTTATGCCCAAAACATAGGAGCGATAGGCGATAATTTTTGCCGTCATTGCTAACAAGTCTGGGAGATGAAATAAATCGTGAATGGGGGTATGGGTGGCGAGGACAACGTTAGTAGCTTTGAGGCTGGCGTGATCGGTATAAACTTTGCAGGGGGTGCTGTCGCTGATGTCTAAAACTCGCGTTCTTTCAAAAATATGACTGCCGTTTCCTTCGATCAGTTCTGCTAGTTTTTGCAGATATTGCAAGGGGTTAAATTGGCCTTGATTGGGAAATAAAATTCCGCCGTGCGTGGCGAAGGGTAGGGGAATTTGGGGGCTGAAACTGGCGTTTATTCCCAGCAAATTCGCCCTTTGAATTTCCTCTTGCAAGTAGTCAATATCTTGGCGAGTTTCTGTGTAAAGATAGCTGGGGACGCGCTGAAATTGGCAGTTAATATTTTCTTGGGCAATTATGGTGCTAATTTGTTCGATGGCGCGGCGGCGAGATTGGGCGACGAGTTGGGTTTTTTGTTGGCCAAAATAAGAAATGAGGGTTTGATAACCGGCGTCGGGAACTTCGCTGAGATGAGCGGTTGTTGAGCCGGTGGTGCCATGTCCAATTTTTTTGGCTTCGATGATGGCAATTTTTAAACCGGCCTGTTTTAGCAGGTATCCTAATGTTAAGCCGGTGATGCCAGCCCCGACAATGGCAACATCTACGCTTTCGTCGGTTATCAGTTGGGGATAGTGGGTTTCTGGGGTGTTTTGTCGCCAATAGGAGGCCGGTTTGTTAGGAAATTTCATTTAGGGTTTCTCCTGTTAAGGTTTTATTTTTATTATGGCTTTTATTTGGGGGCCGGTGGGGCTTCCGCCGCTTTTATTTTGGCTGTCATCGCCTGTTTTTGGCAAACAAGCATCTCCTAAAAGTTAGGAATTAAGGAATAACTTTCTCTGTCTTTAGGATTAATTTTCTAAGCTAATTAAATTGTGAGGCAGTTTGAGTCTAGGGGTAGATAGCACCGGTGCTTTAACTCGCTAATATCAACATTAAGCAATTTATTTGTTAAAAGTTTTGAACAGGAGTCGCTGAAATCATGCTTAATTCAATGTTACTGGCTGTCATGCAGTCTACCTATACCTCTACGAATGCCAACGGAACTACCGAATTTATCGTTATGGGGGTTTGCAATCTTTTGGCTTTGTTTGTTCTCAGCCGTGTGATTTGGCATCCTCATGTGGGCCCGAAAATGCCTTTGCCTTTTCCTTCTCTTTTTAATAATGTGAGTGTGCCGGCGTTTTTGGCTGCGATGAGTGCCGGTCATATTTTGGGTGCCCTAACAATTTTAACTTTAAGTACGGCAGGGGCAATTTAACAAATGACTGTTTATGTAGGTTGGGTTACATTACCTAACCTACTCTTATTTTGTCTTTAAATTTCAAATAAAATCTCATAGCTAAAATTTAAGATATAAAATCTCAAGGTTGGTTTGTACAAGCCAGCCTGGGTTTATTTTTTATATAAAATTGGCAATTAATTGAGAGTTGAATTTTTAAAACCTCAACTCTAAAATTGCTTTTTGCTGTTGCCAAATTGCGGTTAGCCGGTTGATGCCTTCGAGGGAGTAGCGTTTGGCTTCTTTTTTAATGGCTTTCCAGAGGATGCTGAGTTGGTCGAGGTTTTGGGTTGCTTGTAGCAAGACTCGGCAAGCTGTAATCCATTGTTCGAGTTTGCGGTAGCTGATGAATAAGCCTCCGTAGTTTTTGATATGCACCCAGAGGACGTGGGGCCATTTTTCGTAGCGGAGGATGCGGTTGGGGTCGATTTTGAGGAATTTGGCAATTTGGTTGATGGTGATTACGAAGCTTTTGGGGTTAATTAGGCGACGGGGGAGTTTCATGGCGTCCTCTCGGTTGGGGAGATTTTTGTTTTGGTTTATGCTTTAATATTATCATGTTGAGTTCTAAATGTCAACACTTAATTTGCAATAAATTAATGTTAAACCTGGAGAAGGCTACTATGTACCAAGTGAGAGTGAGAGTTAAAGAGTTATCTGAGGCCCAAGAGTGGAGTCTGCATGAGTTGAGTCGGCGTTCTGGTGTGACTTATGCAACGGTGCTTCGCTATTCCAAGCAGTTAATGCCGAAGGTTGATATGGATGCGGTATGCAGACTTAAGGATACTTTTGGTTGTACTTGGGATGAGTTGTTTGAAGTTCACGGCGATAGTAAGTTTTAAATCAATTTAACTATCAGTTTATGTGCCGGTGATCCGCCGGCACTTTATGGGGAGGAGGTGATAACCTGCCTGGGTTTGCTTCAAGTTAAGCTTACATTTGATCGGGATTTTTTAGCTGAAATTTCCACCGGCATTCTTGGCTTTGTTCTTTCGATTCCTGAAAGCGCGAGATAAAATTATTAATTATGCTTTCTAATGCTTGATAATTAAAGCTTACAGGTATATCCCAACCTAAAATTATCTCGATCTTTCCGGCGTTATTAGTGATAGCAGGCCAAGGTCTAACAAAGGCTTTTAATTGTTTTTCTAAGTCTATTACTAAGCCGATAATTTGCCCTTCTATCCAGCCGGCATAGATTTTTAAGTCTTGGGAATTTGTCGGGGTTACTGTGAGGATAATAAACTGCTGAGATTGTGTTATTAAAGAAGCCGGTTTAAACAAAGTTTCTCCACTTTTATCCTCAGCTAAAATAGCCTTCCCTCTTGCAAATTCCCGGCGGATAATTTCGGCGGTTGATCTTGTTACATTTCGGGCGGTATTTTGACAAGGTTCGAGAGTTGAAATAATTGGCAACCAATCAGGCGGTACTTTAACTTGATAGCACCGGCCCGCCTCACTCAGTGAGAGGGGGTTTTTCCAGTCATGGGCTGAAAGTGTTGTGAAAAAATGTGAGAGCAAATTTTCGAGGGTAATTTCTTGGTGTTTCGGAAAATCTCTGCAACAAATCGCCGCCAATAATGCCCAGGAAAAATTGCCCAAAAATCCCCAAGCATTGCCGTGAATGCAGCGGACTTTTGCCCAAGCCCGCACGATTCGCAAAAATTCCCGAAACTGGAAAACCGGCACTCTTTTTTCTACCTGTGATAGCAATTCGTCGGCTTCCCAGCAGCCTTTTAAAGATAGCGGTTGATGCTTTTCTCTAGGGTTTGAATTCGTGCAAGCACAAAGCAAATCAACGTCTAAGCCTTCGAGTTGTAAGCGCAAAGTTGGCAAGGTGCCCTCGACTAACCGGCATTCCTGAGATAAACCTTGCAACTTTTCCGCAACTTGTCTTAAAAATGAAGTCTCGGAAATTTTGGCGGGGATAACGCAAACTGCATCTATATCACTTTCGGGGGTTTCTACGCCTAAACGCGCTGAACCAAAAAGCTCTAACTTGGCACCGCTAAGGCATTCCTGACAAGCTTGTTGAATAATTGCCAGAATTAAGGAGCGGTTTTCTCGTTGTTGGTGGGTGAGTTCTGGTTCTATTTTGCGGATTATTTGCAACAACTGGCTGGCCGGTTGGCTTCCCAATTTCACGATCTGCTGCACTTGAAAAGGTTCATCGCCCCGCCGGGAAATTAAGGCTACCGACTCGACGCGAAAGGTGAGAGGATGCCAAACCGGCAGCAATGCTTGAGCTTCAGCGGGATTCTTAAATTGTCCGACGCTTAAATGGGGTGTAAAACCGGCCCTCGATTTGTTACTTTGTTCATTACATTGGGGGAAAAGTTGCTGAAGTGTTGCTTGTAATTGGTGAAGTGCTTGCGGGGGATTGGGGGCCGGTCGTAACCAAGCTGTGCAGTTTTGGCGGTGTTGGAAAGTGTCAAACTCACTCAGGGTAATTTCAAAGGGTTGTAGACTTTCTAAGTGGGGTTGAATTAATTGCACTGCTTCTGCAAAAAACTTTTCTGGGACAAAGCCATAAATCAAGGTAATATGAGGCATCCACCGGCCTACTTTGCTGTCATACTTTTGGCGGATTTTTTGAATCACCGGCCATATTTCCATCGGGGGAATAAGCACAATCGCACTTTGATAAACCGGCTTGACGGTTTGCACCGCTAACAGGGGTTTTTCTACATACTCCAAAATTGCTTTTAAGCCAAAATGATCCGATGGATAAAGGGTATTTTGGGTTTCGGGAATTGCTGTGGTGGCAAATAATTCGATGTTTTGCGGTTGCCAGTTTTTTTGATGACTTCGTAGCCAAATTTTATCGAGGCGCGATGGGGTGCCGGTTTGACTGTTCACCGCAGCTAAAGCATTGGTTTGGGGGTCAAAAGTGTAGCCGGTTTCATTGGGGCGTAACCCTTGCCAGACATCGAAAAAATGATTTTCTCTTAAAGTTGCTTCTCGCACACCGGCATTATTAAAATCTCCAACTATCAGGCAATCTCCGGGGAGAGAGTTAAGATAACTCAGGATAATTTTAAGCTGTTCTGTCTGTAATTCTGCGGCGTTATAAGCGCGGTTGCTGGTAAGATGCACAACTGCAACTTGCAGAGGTTGATTATTTATGGAAAAGCTGGCAACTAAAACTCGTTTATGAGAAGAAAAGCGATAATCTTTGAGGGTAAAAGGCAATCGAGAAATTAAGAGTAAACCGTAGGGGGTGAGTTGAGAAGTGTTGGCCGGTTCGCTGATAAAATAATCTCGTAGCCAGGTTTCGGATAACAAGGCTTGAAGTAAGGCCGGTGTTGCTTCTTGTAAGGCAATAATATCGGCGTTGCAATTTTTAATTTGCGAAATAATTGCCGGAATTCTCTTTGCCGTTTGGATGCGTTCGCTTTCGTGGGTATCGCAGAGCACGTTATAAGTTACGACTGTCAACTGAGACAGCGAGACAGACTCAACCTGATGCTGAGGTTGCCAAGATTGTGAGATATTTTGATAAACGGTAGCCTGGTTGAAAGTTGGGGGTGGAGGTAGCGGAGTTTCCGAAACCGTCTCGCTTACAAATGCCGCAGAGGGTAGCTGATTGGTAGAAAATAAATCAATATGCCGGTCACGTTCCCAAACCAGGATATCAGCGCAACGAATATAACGAATGCGATGCCAAGGAATATCTGTCTGCGAAACCCATTGTAAAAAAGGCTTTTCTCGTATTTCGTTGCTTTGCTGGTTTTCTGGATGCCGCTGACGAACTGCATAACCAACGGTAAACGCCTCAGCATTGAGACGAGCATCCCATAAAATACGGTCGCATATACAGCGGCTTGTTTGCATTTTTTTTCACGCTTTAGCGAGACGGTGGGGCGGGCACAGGGGCACCGCCTCTACAGGGTACGGTTTATTTGTGGCGAATATGTTCGTAAATGCCCAAATAATCAGTCCCCGGATGGTTCCAAGAATAATCATACTCCATCCCTTGCTGACGGAGTTTTTGGAACTCTTTGGGATAAACTTGGTACAAACCAATTGCCCGATCCATCGCTGATTCTAAGGCTTGATCATCGGTTTGATAAAACACATAACCGTTACGTTCTTTTGTCGGCTTTGTTTTGTCATAATCACGATCAAAAACCGTATTCACCAAACCGCCAACGCCCCGGACAATCGGCACTGTACCATATTTTAACCCAATCATCTGCGTTAGGCCGCAGGGTTCATAATTACTCGGCACCACTATCATATCAGCACCGGCATAAATCAAATGAGAAAGCTCTTCATTAAACCCAATTTCCAAATGACAATCCGGGTTATCATTAAGGAAATTTTTCTCATGCCAGAAACGGTCATTAATACTTTTTTCTGTTGCCGATCCCAGCAAAACAAATTGTGCGCCACGATTCAAGGCATAATAAATAGCATGATGTACCAAATGTACACCTTTTTGGTCATCTAACCGGCCAATATAACAAATTAAAGGCTTTTTCCCATGAGCCAGCATTAAACGTTCCCGTAAAGCCTTTTTATTATATTCCTTGCCGGTCATATCATCCGCCTCATAATGATAAGGCAGATAACGGTCTACTGAGGGGTTCCACACATCATAATCAATGCCATTTAACACCCCACTAAACTTATGTTCGTGTTGGTGGATCGTATGCCCTAAACCACAACCAACTTCTGTATAATGAGCTTCCCAGGCGTGATTTGGTGAAACCGTCGTTACATAATTCGAGTAAACAATTCCCCCCTTCATAAAATTAAGCGCAAAGGGGTTAAAATTATCCCGAAGCCGGTCATACTCAAAATAGTATTCAGGGCGGTTTAAGCCGGTGGCCTGCAAAATTTCTGCCCCGGCAATACCTTGGTGTTTAAAATTATGAATTGTGTAACAAACCCGCTGATATTCCATACCGTGATACTTGTACATTTCATACAACATCACCGGCAGCAAACCGGTTTGCCAGTCGTGACAATGGATAACATCAGGACGTTTATTTGTGCGGTGTAAAAACTCCAAAGCCGCCTTGCTGAAAAAAGCAAAACGTATATTGTCATCATTGCAGCCATAATAACAACCGCGATTAAAAAAGATATCTGGAGATTGGGGGTCAATAAAAAAACATAACCGGCCATAAACCCAACCACAATAGACATTACAACTAATTGCCGCCCCATACCAAGGCACCGACAAATTGTTATAAGCCTCATGTAAACCCCAAATATGATCGTAACGCATACAATCATATTTCGGCAAAATAATCTCCACAGTATGACCGCGAATTTCCAACTCACGAGTCAACCCATAAACCACATCACCCAAGCCTCCCACCTTGCAAACAGGGGCGCATTCTGAGGCAATTTGCACAATGTACATTATTTACTCCTTACTTCAATTTAACCTTGATTTTTTATGGTAACTGTAACAGAAAAAATCCCCGAACTAAGCTAACACTCAGGTTAAATTTTGCTTTTCATGTTTTCATGCAAATCACCCTCAAGGAGCAAATAAGCGATCAAAAACTGCTACGCTTGGCAAAATACCAAACGCTCCGACTGTCAGACACAGAAATTTTCCGACCTGGCAAAACTTCCCAAAATTATCGTACTAGAAGCTAAACCTGTCAAATGCCTCTTTATCTAAACCCCTCCCACCGCAGCATTCTCTATAACCAAGCCGAAAGCGTCTATCCTGAAGAATGTTGTGGTTTATTGATTGGCACGACAACCGGCCCCAACAAAACCATCCTCGAAATTTGGCCCGCCCAAAACATCTGGAACAAGCAAACCGCAAGCGAACTCGGCGACACCAGCAACCGCACAATACAAACCCGCTACGCCATCGCCCCAGAATTTATGCTCAAAGCCCAAAAACAAAGCCGAGAACTCAATCTCAGCATACTGGGAATCTATCACTCGCATACAGATAACCCAGCCATTCCCTCGGAATGCGACCGGCTCTATGCGTGGCCTCAATATTCCTATATCATTATTTCAGTCAGTCAAGGCAAAGCAACAGACCTGCAAAACTGGACGCTAGACGACACCGGCCATTTCCAACCCGAAGAAATAGTCATTAGTCATTAGTCAAATGTCATTAGTCATTGGTCAAATGTCATTAGTCAAATGTCTTATGACTAGGGACTAGGGACTAGGGACTATGGACATTTGACAAATCTCGATAAAATAAAAAATCCCGCCATGAGCGAAAATTATGTTAAACCCAAACTTGGATGAAATCCAACTAACAAAAGACGATTACGAACGCTACTCTCGACACCTGATTTTACCTGAAGTCGGAGTAGAGGGACAAAAACGCCTCAAAGCTGCCAGTGTCCTCTGTATTGGCACAGGCGGACTCGGTTCGCCTTTATTGCTATACCTCGCTGCTGCCGGTATTGGCAGAATTGGTATTGTAGACTTTGATGTGGTGGATAACTCTAACCTCCAACGACAAGTTATTCATGGCACTTCTTGGGTAGGAAAACCCAAAATTGAATCGGCAAAAAGTCGGATTTTAGAAATTAATCCGTTTTGCAAAGTTGATCTTTACGAAACCCGTCTCACCGCTGACAACGCCCTCGATATTTTCCAAGCTTACGATGTTATTGTCGATGGCACTGATAATTTCCCAACTCGGTATTTAGTCAATGATGCTTGTGTTTTGTTGAATAAACCAAACGTCTATGGCTCAATTTTCCGCTTTGAAGGACAAGCTAGTGTTTTTAATTACCAAGACGGGCCAAATTACCGCGATTTATACCCGGAACCACCACCGCCGGGAATGGTTCCTTCT
Source organism: Ancylothrix sp. D3o (assembly GCF_025370775.1). Classification (NCBI taxonomy): domain Bacteria; kingdom Bacillati; phylum Cyanobacteriota; class Cyanophyceae; order Oscillatoriales; family Microcoleaceae; genus Ancylothrix; species Ancylothrix sp. D3o. The sequence goes on from NZ_JAMXEX010000009.1 coordinate 10,460, forward strand.
TGTGCAGAAGGGGGAGTTTTAGGCATTTTACCGGGAATTATTGGCTGCATTCAAGCGACAGAAACAATCAAAATTATTCTCGGTCAAGGCGCAACTTTAAGCGGTAGATTGTTGCTTTTTAATGCGTTGGATATGAAATTCCGCGAGTTGAAATTGCGTCCAAATCCTGTAAGGCCGGTGATTGATAAGTTGATTGATTACGAGTTTTTCTGTGGTGTGACGCAGGCAAAAGCTGAGGAGGAAAAACGTAAGATGGAACAGTCGGAAATGACGGTCACGGAGTTAAAAGAGTTGATTGATAGCGGTGCAAAAGATTTTGTGTTGCTTGATGTTCGCAATCCCAATGAGTATGATATTGCTAAAATTCCGGGTTCGGTTTTGGTGCCTTTGCCGGAAATTGAAAACGGGGATGGGGTGAAGAAAGTTAAGGAGTTGATGGATGGAAAAAGGCTGATTGCTCATTGTAAAATGGGTGGCCGGTCGGCAAAAGCTTTAGGTATTTTGAAGGATGCCGGTATTGAGGGGACTAATGTTAAAGGCGGGATTACTGCTTGGAGTCGTGAAGTCGATTCTTCGGTGCCGGAGTATTAATTTGGGAAGTGTTTGTTATGCCTCCCTATCATAGGTGAAATGCCTGTGATTATCGCGGGCTTTCCGGCCCGCGCTTCTGGGGAGGTGATATTTAATGGGGTTTAATAACCGCAGATTAACGCAGATTAACGCAGATGTTTTTTTCTGGGTTTAGGTTAGTTTTTGGATAGGGAATTTACTGTGGGGGCTATCCCTTTGTGCCGGCCTTAGAGAATTCACAAATGACAAATGAGGAATTATGAAAAGTTCGGATTTATCACCGGCAATTTCTTCTGGAAATGGCCGGGTTATTTTATGGCGCTGTGTTTTGGCTTTGGCGTTGGTACAAGGTGCTATTACTTTAAGTTGGGTAATTTATAAAGCTTATTTGCCAAAGTTATTGGGTCAATTTGGGTTTCCGGCGGCTTTTGCAGCTACGATTTTGTTGATTGAAAATATTTTAGCGGTGGGGATGGAACCGTTTTTTGGCGGGATGTCGGATCGGGGTAAACGCTTTATGGGAACAGGGTTTCCGTTGATTTCTTTGGGTGTGATTTTGTCTTCTGCTTTGTTTATTTTAATTCCTTGTTTTGTGATTTTTTTGCCGCCTAATGTAATTTGGAAATATCTATTGCCGGCTTTTTTAATTTTGTGGTCGTTGGCAATGACTATGTTTCGTTCGCCGGTGATTGCTTTGTTGGGACAATATGCGGCGGTGCCGGCATTACCACAAGCTGCTAGTTTTTTGATGGTGGCTGGTGGTTTAATTGCGGCTTTTGCGCCGGTTTCTCAACAGTTTTTGCTGTCTTTGGGGCCGGTGGTGACGTTTGGGGCCGGTTCTATTGTATTATTGCTGGCGGTTCTGGTTTTGCGTTCGCTTCATCCACCGCTATCAGCCCCTCAAACGTCTCTCTCTGTTGCGTCACCTTTCCCTCTACCGGCTTTTGGATTAATTTTTCTGACGGGGATTTTTGTTAGTTTGGCTATCACTTTTGCGATGTCAACTTTGCCGAAATTACTCCGCACAAATATATCTCTTCAGTTGGATGTAAAATCGACGATGTTTGTGATAGCAATTTTAATAGCGTTGGCGGCTTTGCCGGCGGGATGGCTGGCAACTCGTCTGGGAAGCAGGCGGGGAATTTTAACCGGCATGGTTGTAGCGGCCTGTGCTCTGTTATTGTGGTTGATACCGGCAGCCGGAATTTTGGGGCTAGTGGGAATGATTGCCGGTTTAAGTTTGGTGAATGTGGGTGTGTTTCCGTTTGCTTTGGGGTTAATGCCGGCTTCGCGTGCTGGTTTGGCCATAGGAGGTTATTTTGGCGGTGTTGGGGCTGGGGCTAGTTTGCTGCCGGTGGTGTTTGGGCCGGTTGATAAAATTCCCGCTGTTGGAGGTGCGATGTTGGGAGTGTTGATGTTTGTGCTGGCCGGTGCTTGTGTTGTTCTCAGCGGAAATGTACAGGCAAGTCGTAACAATTTTTAAATCATTTCTAAAAGTGTTTACTTTGATCCCTATTAGGTTTAATACAATTTGTTGCAATTTTTGCTTGCTCCCCAAAAATCAGTCAAAATAGTAAGAAGGGGAGCAATTGCACAACCCCCCGTGCAAACTCCCCCCCAAGAACCCCTTTGAGGATAAAGTCATGTTTGGCCCGATGATGGAAGTCAGACTCCATAAATCTACTTCTTCACCCATCCAACTACCTTGGGAACACACCCGCAGTCGAGTTTCCAGACAGCAGGTAATTTGTGAACGAAACAGCAAAACCTGCCAAGAAGACTCGGAACTGGCATCAAAGTTAGAAGGCTTACCCACACTAGATGGGAATTTTCAAAAATTTGGGGAAATTTGAGTTTTAAACAATAACTTTATTCTATTTCTCCCAAAGCTGAATAGCTTGATTATTAGCCTCCATTGCTTCTTCAAAACGTCCTAGACTTCTTAAGACATCTGCTTTTTTTAACCAAATTTCTCGCACGTTTGGTTTAAGTTCTAGGGTTTTATTTAAGCATAAGAGTGCTTCATCAAGGAGATTTAATTCTCCAAGCACATTGCTTTTTTCATACCAAGAAATGCTATCTGCCGGTTCAATGTGGATAGCTTGGTTATAGGCTTCCAGGGATTCTTCCAAATGCCCTAAATCTTTTAAAACATTGCCCTTGCTATTCCAGGCAATATGAAAATCAGGTTGCAATTCTAAGGCTTTATTATAACATTCTAGGGCTTGGTAATTTTCCCCTTGTTCTTTCAACACATTACCTTTGGCATTCCAGGCAAAGTGATAGGTGGGGTCTATTTCTAAAGCTTTGTTGAAACATTCTAAAGCTTCAGAAATTTGTCCTAAGTAAAATAATACAACGCCTTTGCCATTCCAGGCAAAATGATAGGTAGGCTGTATTTCTATGGCGCGGTTGTAGGCGTCAAGGGCTGGTTGAATTTGTCCTAAGTCTTTGAGGACGTTGCCTTTTCCATTCCAAGCATCATAATAGTTGGGTTGGATTTTGAGGGCGCTTTCAAATAAGATTAATGCGGATTCTATTTCGCCGGTATAATATAATTTTACGCCTTCATTGTAAAGGTTTGCTGCTTCTGTTTCGCTTAAGTCTGGTTGCGGTTCGAGGCTGGGGATATTTCGGGAGATGGTGATGGCTTTTTTGTTAGCGGCGATGGCTTCGTTATAGTTTCCTAAATGTTGATAGGCAACTCCTTTGTTAATCCAGGCATCCTCTAAATTCGGTTGAAGTTCGAGGGCTTTGTCCCAACTTTGTATGGCTTCTTCCCACCGGCTTAAGGCTGCCAAGGCGATGCCATGATTAAACCAGGTTTCGTAATCTTTGGAATTGATTTCTAAGGCTTTATTCCAGCTTTGAAGGGCTTGTTCCCAATCGTTTAATCCTCGTCCTAATGCCATGCCGCGATTATACCAGGTTTCGGCATTTTCGGGTGGTAATTGTAGGGCGCGGTCGTAACTTTCTATGGCATCTTTGTAGCGTTGAGCATCAAATAAAACGTCGCCGCGATTATTCCAAGCGGCTCGAAAATCTGGTTTAATTGTTAGGGCTTGATCGTAGGATTGGATGGCTTCTTCTAACCGGCCTAAGTTGGCTAAAACATTGCCTCGGTTTGTCCAAGCGCGGTGGTGGTTGGCGTCGAGTTCGATGGTGCGATCAAAAAATTGGAGGGCTGTTTGATTATTGTCGGCTTCGAGTTCTTTTACGCCTAGATTAAAACAGTCTTCGGCGCTGTTTTTATTGTCGTGAATGATTAATTTGCCGCTGATTCCCCATTCTTTCTGTGGTTCTTGTGGGGGTTCAGTTTGAATTTCGTTTTCTGGGGGTGGGGGAGTTTGGGAATTTGTGGTTGTCACGGTTTGCCATTGTTTGGGTAGAGACGTTTCGTCGGAACGTCTGTACTGTGGTGGGGGTTCTACCGGCACGATTTGTTGGGCGACGATGGCAATGCCGGTGGTGCGAATGTTTTCTGCGAGAATTTGTTTGCTGTTAATTGCTGCGAGTTTTTCTCCACATAATGTCATCCGCCGCCCTAATTCATAATTTGGGGTTGTGGAGGTTTCTAATTGTTGGCGAAATTGCTGCACCCATTCTTCCCAGTCTTGCTGGGTGGCGCGTGGTTCGAGGGCTTTAAAAAATCGCTCTATTTGCTCTGACTGCCAGCCGGTTTCTATGCCGTTTAGCAGTTCCAAGAAAAAGTGTTCGTATTCTGTGCTGCTGAGGGGTTGGGGGAGTTTCGTGGCGGGGGGTGGAGAATTTTTTGACCTGCCGAAGATTTGTTTTAACCAGTTTAGGAACTTGTGCCAAAGTTTTTTGAGCATCAGCCGCACCTACAGATTGGTTTTATGGTTATTTTAATAAGGTTTTTTTATTATTTCATTGTTTAAATGAAATTTGCTTAAAAAGTTAACAAATGCTGGGTTATTAAGTTGAGGCTAGGTGATCTGCCCAGCGTGTGGTTTCTGGTAGCCGGTATTTGGGGGTGCAATTTAATACATATTCGATGGCGGTTGTCAAGCTGATTTTGTGGCCGGTGGAGATGTAGAGGGGGTTGGTAGCGGTGCGGGTTCGCAATACGGCACCAATAATTTCACTTTGATGATGCAATGGTTGCCAGCTTCCGCGTGGTTCAGAGAGGGGTTCGTGTTCTCCAATAAAGCGGGTTTTGGCAACTCCGATGGCGGGAATATTTGTTAATACTCCTATATGACAGGCTAACCCAAATCGGCGCGGGTGGGCGATTCCTTGCCCGTCACAAAGTAATAAGTCTGGGAGAATATTGAGTTTTTCTAGGGCTTCTAAAATGGCGGGAATTTCTCGAAATGAAAGGTATCCGGGGATGTAGGGAAATGTGGTTTCTATTTGGGCGATAGCGTGTTCTTGTTTTTGTAATTCTGGAAAATTTAAGACTGCTACTGCGGCTTTTGTGATGTTGTTTTTTGTGTCGTATCCTACGTCGATGCCGGCTACATATTTGATTTGGTTGAGTTGGTCTTCTGTGATTACTTGGGAGCGCAATTCTTCTTGAATTTTTCTGGCTTCTGCTGTTGTATTTGGCCAGGGATGCAGTTGGCTAAATTTCATAAGTTTAAAGTTTTATGTTTTTTGTTCGGCTGGGCTGGGGGTTGGCTGTTTTACTGATTATAATAATTTTTACGGAAAGCCGGTAAGAGGATGTGTGGGATAATTTAGGTTTAAGATATTCAGGGATCAATTTGTTTTGAAGGAAAGAAGATATGAGAAGTACATCATCAAGTTCTGATTTTGGTTTGCTGAAATTTGGTTTTTATGCAGCCGGTGGGTTAATTTTTTTGTTTTTGGCAATTTTGTTTAAGCCGTTTGAGATTGTGAATGCCGGTGAGCGGGGTGTGGTGATGCAGTTTGGAAAGGTGCAAAATCGAGTTTTAGATGAGGGGATACATTTAATTATACCGGTGGTGACAAGGGTGGAAAAAACGAGTGTGAGGGTGCAGAAAAATGATGTGAAAGCCGAAGCTGCATCGAAAGATTTACAAGATGTGAAAACCGAGGTGGCGGTGAATTGGCACGTTGATCCAAAACGGGTAAATGAGGTTTATCAAAGGGTGGGTGATCAAGGGCAAATTATTACCAGAATTATTAATCCGGCGGTGTCGGAGGTGGTGAAGGCGGCGACGGCGAAAAAAACGGCTGAGGAGATTATTACAAAGCGCACGGAGTTGAAACAAGAAATTGATAATGATTTGAAAAATCGCTTGGCTTCTTATGGGGTGATGGTGGATGATGTCTCTTTGGTGGATGTGACGTTTTCGGCGGAGTTTGCTAAGGCAATTGAGGCCAAACAAATTGCGGAACAAGACGCTAAGCGTGCTGAGTTTATTGCTCTGAAGGCTGAAAAAGAAGCTCAAGGTGAAATTAACCGTGCTAAGGGTCAAGCGGAGGCTCAAAGATTGCGCCGGCAAACGTTAAATCCGGAGTTGTTACAACAGCAGGCGATTGAGAAATGGAATGGTCAATTCCCTCTGGTAATGGGGGGAGAAACGGTTCCTTTTATTAATATTAATCCGGCTGATTTGAATTCGACTCAGCAAAAAAGATAGGAGGAGTAAACAGGGGAATATTTTGGAAATAAAAGGCTATTTTGGATGCTTGGAGGTGAAAAAGCTTAAAATCTTGTTAAATTTGAGCGATTTTGCTATTTTTTATGGCTCAATAAGAGCTATAAGATACCTCCTAACTGCGTCCTTGGCCCCTTAAGTGCTTTCAGCACTGGGGCTTCTTATTTTTTTGGGGTGCAATTTGGGGTTATGATGGAGGGTGTTAGTTTGTGTGGAGATGTGGGTTATGGATAACAAACGATTGCCGCCTGGGGAGTTGGGTTTGCCGGTGATTGGTGAGACTCTGAGTTTTGTTTTTGATCGGCAATACATTAAGAGTAAATATGATAAATATGGGGCGATTTTTAAGACGCGGTTATTGGGAAGACCTGCGGTTTTTTTGGTGGGCCCGGAGGCAAATGAGTTTGTGCTTTCTTCGGGAATGGAGTATTTTTCTTGGCGTTCTGGTTGGCCGGAGACGTTTAAGGTTTTGTTGGGGGAGTCTTTGTTTTTGCAGGATGGGGAGGAACATAAGCGAAATCGCCGTTTAATGATGCCGGCTTTGCATGGTGCGGCGCTTCCCCGCTATGTTTCGACAATGGAAGAAATTACGCAAAAATATTTAAAAATCTGGGAGGAAAAAGGGGAGTTTGTTTGGTTTGAGGAGATGAAAAAGTTAACGTTTGAAATTGCGACGGTTTTGTTGTTGGGGGCAAATCCTGGGGCAGAAGTTGACCGGCTGAGTGGGTTGTTTACTACGCTGACAAATGGGTTGTTTTCGCTGTTGCCGGTGCGCTTGCCGGTGACGGGGTTCGGGAGGGCAATTGCGGCGCGAAATGAGTTGTTAAAACATTTAGAAAGGGTGGTGAAAGAGCGTCAAGAAAATCCGACTAATGATGTGTTGAGTTTGTTGATTGAGGCGCGGGATGAGGAGGGTAATAAGTTAAGTTTAGAAGAGTTGACGGCTCAGGCGATGTTGTTGTTGTTTGCCGGCCATGAAACGACGACTTCGATGTTAACTTGGTTGTGTTTGGAGTTGGGCCGCTATCCAGAGGTTTTGGAGCGGGCGAGAAAGGAACAAAAACAACTGGAATTGATGGGTGATTTGAGTTTGGAACAGTTGGGGCAAATGTCTTATCTTGACCAAATTTTGTTAGAAATTGAGCGGATGCACCCACCAGTGGGAGGTGGTTTTCGTGGGGTGGTTAAACCCTTTGAGTTTAATGGGTTTTATGTGCCGGCGGGTTGGTTGGCTTTGTATTCAATTAAGATGACTCATTATTTGCCTGATGTTTATCCAAATCCGCAAAATTTTGACCCGGATCGTTTTAGTTTGGAACGTCAAGAACATAAAAAACGTCCGATGAGTTTGGTGGGGTTTGGTGGCGGTTCTCGGATTTGTATTGGGTTTGCTTTTGCTAAGTTGGAAATGAAGATTGTGGCGGCTTATTTGTTGCGAAATTATGCTTGGGAAATTTTGCCAAATCAAAGTTTGGAGGTGGTTGAGATTCCAACACGCCGGCCTAAAGATGGGTTGCGCGTAAAATTTGAAAAGTTGTGATTGGTTGAGGATAAATAGCGCCGGTTGAAACCAAAACGGCGATGCAGTTTAGGGATTCGATGAGGCCGGGGAGGATATTATTTATAGGTGGATAAGGGCTGTTGACAAATTCCTCTCAAACTGAGATAATATTAAGATATCTATCCTCAGTCCAGCAACTTCCTCACAGTTTTATTGATATTGATGAGATTTCTTTATGCAAATTAAAATTAAAAGAAATGCACTTAATATCGATTCGCAATCTACGGGCGGCTGCTAATCAGTATCCCGATGTCAAAAAACAAATTGATGACTGGTATGCAAATGTTAAGCAAGCAGAATGGCAAAATTTGGAGGATGTTCGCCAGATTTACCGAGATGCTGAAGCGGTAGGAAACTTCACCGGTTTTAATATCAAAGGCAATGATTATCGCCTGATTGTTGGGATTAACTACGAAAAGCAAACTGTTTACTACAAATATTTCCTTACCCACGCTGAATACGACAAAAATAAATGGAAAAATGACGATTACTTTTGACCGAGTTACTTATAGCAAACTCCTGTCAGAAATTGCTCCCCAAGCGATTGAGACTGAAGAGGAATACGCTCGCCTCCTGAAAGTAGCAGAGCGGCTAACTTTTGCGAAAAACACCACTCCAGAGGAGACAGCTTTACATAAATTGTTAGTAACGCTGATAGAAGTCTATGAGACAGAACACTATCCGATGGATAAAAGTTTGCCTCACGAGATTTTGCAACATATTCTCGAATCTAGCGGCCTTAGTCAAGCGGATTTAGCAGACATTATGAAGTCTTCGAGTGATGTTGTGTCTGAAGTTATCAACGGTAAACGGGCGGTTAGCAAAGCACAGGCTAAAGCACTTGGTGATTACTTTAAGGTGTCGCCTAGTTTGTTTATCTGATATCAAATCCGCTTACATTGGAATTATCAAGTAGTGGAAGCCGGAGATATCTCTTTGATAGCTAGGGATCTTTCCGGTTAGCACTACGCCAAACCCTGTAGAGCAAATATAGTGGGATTTTTAAATGTCTTTACAAAATTAAATAATATCCGGGCTGAAATAGTAGCAAATGATTGGGAATTTTGTTTTAATTGGGTGATGTTAAAACAGTAAAAGTCTGTGGGTTATTCTGGAATGATTGGCAAAGTATATGGGGAATCAATTAACTTTAGAGTGGAAAGAGTGCGGTGCGGTGAAATTTCATGTTATTGATGACCGGCACTCAAGTAAAAATCCGGGTACTGTTCGTCTTGGACGCGATCCAAATAAGTGCGATATCGTGCTGGCTAACCCAACGGTTTCGGGGCTGCATATTGAGATTTTTTTTAATGAGCAAGATAATAAGTTTTGGCTGCGGAATTTGCGGGAAAGTAACCCGCCGGTTGTTGATCAAAAGCGTTTGATTTCGGGGGAAGTTCCGCTGGATGAAGATAGCGTGATTTATTTGGGAGATTTGCAGCTAGTTGTAAAGACAATTTCTGTGGATTGTACGATTGCGCCGACAATTTTAGTTCCGCCGCCGGTGCCGGGAATATCTCCCTCAAAATCTCCCCAAATATCTCCCCAATCATCTCCTCAAATATCGGTGGCGGCTACTAAACCTCCGAGTAATAATTATGGCTTAGAGTGTCCTTGTTGTCATCGCGTTTCGCCTTATGAACGTTTAGATTTAGGATGTCCTTGGTGTGGAACTTCTCTGGCGGCGGCTCATAGTGTGGTTATGCCATGATTGAGGATGGGAAAAGGTTAATAATTATAGGTTAATATGATGCAAATTCGCTTAGTTTTAGAAGATGCGGCGACGGGGGAAAGACGCGAGCCGGTGTTTAATGTACCGATTGCAATGGGACGGGATTTTGCGGGAATGCCGGTGGAATTAAATCAACGTAGAGTGTCGCGTTTGGTGTTGAATAGTGGCGAAATTTCGCGGTTTCATGCGTTAATTGATGAGGAAAATGGCGGGTTGGTTGTTGTTGACCAAAATAGCCGCAATGGAATTTTTGTTAATGGCAACCGGCAGACTCGTTCTGCTTTGGCAAATGGGGATATTTTACAAATTGGCCCTTATCAAATAACTGTTTCTTTTGCTCCAATCACAACTCAGCCAACGCTGGCGGCTAATTCGCAAATTTTCTTTAATCCTAATACAAATATTCCTGATCCAAGGGTGGCGGAGCCGGTGGTGGGGGGTGAGTTTCCCCCGGCTAGTTTTGTGGAGAAACAAGTGGTGGGGGTGCAAGATATTTATGCGATGAAGTTGCCGGTGGATGAGGTTGATTATGGGGCAATTGGGGCCGGTTTGGGTAGTTTTATTTGGGTGGATTTTTTAAGAATATTTGGGGTAAAACCTGAGCAAATTATAGCGCTGGGAATGGAAAAAGAACCCTATGCAAGATATCGCCGGCTTTGTTTAAATTCCCAGATTCCTTTGCATGAAAGATTGCGGTCTAATTCTGATTCTTGTCCTGATAATATTTGGGGATGGCCGAGTTATGCGTTGCGGGAAGCTTGGCGGGATTTTTTTAAGGGTAATTTTGCGGGAAGTTTGAAGTATTTATGGCAGGTTTTTGCGGAACCAACTTTTGCCGAAACTTATACACCTCGCAGTGGTAATGTTTTTGATTCAATAGATAGGGAAAGCCAGCGAATTAATTGGGAGCAAATTTATCGTTATGGACGGGTGAGGGGGATTCGGAAAACGGATGATGGGCGGTATGCGATTGCTTATTCTCGTTCGAGTTCTGAACACAGAGAACACGCTTTTTTAATTGCTCGTTATGTGCATTTGGCACCTGGTTATCCGGCGATTCAGTTTTTGCCTGATTTGCAAGAATATCGCCAAAAAACAAATGATTTTAAAGCGGTGGTGAATGCTTATGAAGACCACCACCATATTTATGAACATTTAGAGCGAAAAGGTGGGACAATTTTGTTGCGAGGTCGGGGAATTGTAGCATCAAGAATTGTGCAGAGAGTTTATGAGGCGCGGTTGCGAAATCCTAATATTTCTTTGCTACATTTAATGCGTTCGCCAAAACCGCAAGGTAATCGTTTTGGGAAGGCTCAAAGAAAGGTGGTGAATCATTATGAGTTGCAGCCTTTTAACTGGCCTAAAGCAAATTGGGGGGGTGATTTGCGCCGGGTTTTGGAGTTAGCTACTCCTGAACAACGCAAGCAATTATTAACAGATTGGGGGGGTACAACGACGGCGGAAAGAGGCGATTGGCAGCATATTGTTGAGGAGGGTTTGAGTCGGGGATGGTATAAAATTGAGTTTGGGGAAGTGAAAAAGGTTGAGCAGGAAAATGATAGGGTTGTGACTTATATTCAAGAGAAACAGTTTAATGGTGAGGTGCGTTTGCAGGCGGATTTTGTGATTGATGCAACGGGTCTTGATGCTCATGTGAAGGCAAATCCTTTGTTAGATGATTTGGTTAGTTGTTATCAGTTGCCGTTGAATCATTTGGGCCGGTTGTGTGTGAGTAATGAGTTTGAGTTGGTGGAAATGCGGACAAATAAGGGGCGAATGTATGCGGCGGGTGCTGTTACTTTGGGTGGGCCTTATGCGCCGGTTGATAGTTTTTTGGGGTTGCAATATGCGGCGCTTTGTTGTGTGGATAGTTTGGCTTTTATAAGGGCACCGGGTGTGAAAAAAATCAATGGTTTTAGGTCTTTTGTTGAGTGGGTGAAATGGGTTTTTAATCAATCGCCTTAACAACGCACCGAAGAAAGCGACGGGTTAAAACCCGCCGCTACATGAACAAAGTCCTACGGACTAATATTTGTTTTTTGCTCATTAGTTCTATCTAAAATTTACAATCAATATGACTCCTACTTTATTTGGCCGGTGGCAAACTCGTTTATTACTTTTGTTGACGGTTGCTGTTTTGATTACTTTGCCTTTTTTCTGGGGAAAAGTTGGGGGGAAGTCGGGGCCGGTTTTTTATTTTATTCTTGTTTATGTGGCGGTTTTTGGGGTTGGTTGGGATTGGGTTTATAATTATTTGCAAAAATTTCGCTGGGATTCTGATTGGCCGGCTGTTTTTCAGCTTTTGGCCGGTGTTTGGGAAGGGGTGTTTTTAGGCGGGTTGTTTTCGCTTTTTGAATTGCCTGGCGTTCCCCGTCAAGAGTTCAGTTTAGGCGTGTTTATTGGGCATTACAGTTGTGTGTGGTTGGGGGTTTTTATTGTTTCTCAATCTTTGATGAGAATTTTGTTTCCGCGTTGGCGGTTTAAAGGTGGGCAATGGTTATAAGTTTTTAGACAGTAAAATTTGTTGATAAATTTGGATGGTTTTTTGAGCAATATTATCCCAGTTATAATGTTTTAAAGCATACTGTTGGGCATTTAAACCTCGCTGTTTTCTTTCGGCAGGATCTTGTAACGCTAAACGTAGCACACCGGCCAAAGATTCCACATCACAATTTGCTACCCAACCGGCTTTTGCTTTTTCCACATCTTGCCAAATATAAACTTGATTAGAAATCACCACCGGCAACCCAGATACCATAGCTTCGGCAACCGCAATACCAAAGTTTTCGTAATAGGAAGGCAAGACAAAAATATCGGATTCTTGCAAAAATTTCGCTTTAATTTCCCCAGAAACAAATCCCGTGATGGTAGTGTGATTAGCAAGAGTAGATTCTTCAATTTGCAGCCGGATTTTTGTTTCGTATTCCGCATCTTGGGGATTATTGCCGGCCAGGATAAAATGAAAATTTATGTTTTCTGATAACAGTTTTTCTAAAGCAGGAATCAGTATATTTAAGCCTTTTTTTGGTTCTATTCGAGACATGAATAAAATGCACGGTGAGGAAGTTTCGAGTGTTTGTTTTGGTGACACCGGCGCCGGTGCATTCACCCCCAAAGGAATAATTAAATCTTGGGTTGATAAACCAAAGTGTGCTGAAACTTTTGCTTCTTGATGACTGGTAAAATGAATGGCCGCTGCACCGGCTAAGTTGGGTTTTTCAAACAAAGCAATATAAGCTTTTTTTAAAACTTTTTTCTTTTCTAAATCTGCCGGATCAAGCGTTCCCAAAGGCCGCAAAATATAAGGCAATTTTCGATTCCTACAAATCATCGCGCTTGCGGTACTTACAGGAGAAAATAAAGCATGAATATGAGCAATATCAAACTCTTTTGTGTGTTGATATAACCACTGCAATAACTCCGCAGAAAACTTATACCGGCGAAACGGAGAACACCGAAAATATCGCACTTGATAACCGTCTTGAAAAACCGGTTGATCGAGGGGTACATCCAGCGGTGGTTGACCCTGATCGCCATTAGAATTAGTAGTTAAAATCGTGACATCAATTCCTTGACGGGCAAGGGCAGCAGCAAAGCCTAAAATCATTTGACTTGGCCCGCCATAAACAAGAGAAATTGAGGGAATAATTTGTAAGATTTTCATTTTAAAACAGGCTTTTATAGAAGTTTAATTGTTGTTGAGCGAGAGATTTATTAGTATAATAATTTATGGCCCGTTTATAACCTCTTTCAGCAACATTTCTAGCGATTTCCGGGCTTTTTATCAATTCAAGTAAGCAAGTTTTAAGCGCTTCTGCGTTGCCTTCTGGAAAAATAAAACCGGCATTTTCAATTACATTAGGAATTTCCCCAGAATTAGACCCAATCACCGGAACCCCACAAGCCATTGCCTCAATTAAAACATGACCAAATTGCTCTTTCCACCCCACCGCCGTTAAAGTTTTAAACTTCTCGGTAGTTTGCGATGGCAACACTAACACATTCATTAAATTAATATACCGGCTAACTTGTTCATGGGGTACACTTTCCACAAAAATTAACCTACTTTCGAGATTATTTTCTTTTGCCCAAATTATCAAAGTTTCCTGCAACTCACCACGCCCGACTAATAACCATTTCCATTCATACTTACTCAACATTGTCAAGGTTTTAGCAAGAGTTAATAAGCCTTTTTCTTCAACAAATCTCCCCACAAAACCGACAACAAAATCATTTTCTTTAATTCCTAACTGCTGACGTAATTCTGGCTGAGGTTGGGGGCAAAATAATGTTTCATCTACCCCCAACTGTGGCATCACTTTTACAGCGCCTTTGTAACCGCGTTTTTGCAAAATTTCCGCTGCATCCTGATTACCGGCAATTAATCCATCCGTGTGTTGCAAATTATAAGATTCCAACCAAGAAATCGGAAATTTTAATTGATAAGGCAAATTCCACCATGTAAAAAATACATTTTTAGCCTGAAGATTTAACAGCCGGTTGAGAGTAATTAACTGGGCATAAGCAAGCGATCTTGAACCTTGTTCAACTTGGATAATTTGCGGTTGAAAATCTCGCAACAACTTAATTAAATCTGCCCCAAAAGTTAATAAACCTTGATGATTTTGGCTGAAATTAGAAACCGGCACCACTTTAAAATTACCTTCGTCTAAAAATTGCGTTTCAATTACCTGATTTTGCACCCCCCCAGGCTTCCACCGGCGCGGTACCACAACTATCACTTCAATTCCCGGTTCCAAACTTGCCAAAATTCGCAATTTTTGGCGGTTAAGATCAACAATATAAGTGTGACTGACAACCAAAACTTTCATCAAACCACCCCCTTATAAACGAGTCAAAGACAAACTCCCCACATCAGGATAACCCAATTGATTACGCTTACCAAAACGCCAATGTTGCTGATATTGATTGAGGAAATTTTGCCCGACAATGCCATCAACACCAAGAAACTGTAACACCTTACTTTCTAACACCACAGCTTCCAGATTTTGAGTTTGATATTGCTGGATAGAAAATTGTTCTAAGGCCATTTTTTTACCCATTTCTTTGCCGCAAAAACCCTTTACTTCTATCGGTTCAGCCTTTGATAAATCAAGGGAAATTTTTGGGGCAACCTTATCAGAAAGCACCATCATTTCAGCGCCGGTGTCTATTAAAAAAGTAAAGGGCCCCTGACCATTAATTTTAACTTCTGCCGTCATAATTCCCATATTTCCTGTGAGGGGAATGGCATCTGATGTGGGAGTTGTTGAAGGTAAAAATTGCAATTCCAAAGTTTTAGGGTTTAAAATCATATCAAAACCGCTGATAAAATCCATTCCCAAAACCCCCCCAACCTTCGCAGGAATGGCAGTTTGTGGTAATGCCATTCCCGTCACACCTTCAACTTTTGCCGCCTCCACCGCTAACACCGGCAACGGGTGAATTGTTGCGTTTATTTCTGCACAATTTTCGCCCACCACCATAAACGCTAATAACTCTTTAGGAATGGGGGTTCCTTTCACATTCAATTGCTCAACAATTTTCGCATCCACAACAGAATTAGAAGCGCCGGTATCAAGTAAAAAACTGGCCGGTTTTCCGCCTAAATTCACCGGCACAGTTAACAATTTTTGCTCAGGAACAGGCTGCATTGTGATAGTTGCTTGTCCCTGACTGGAAGGTTGCGGTAAAGTAATTCCCGTTGTTTTTACAATAGCAATCATTCGCTCTTTTGCATCGCGGCGAATACTGCCATCGGGGGCTAACATTACAACTTTAAATATACATTGGGTAGAAGCAGTTTCTATGGCTTCAAGCGAGCCGGTTTGTTCAGGAGAAATGCTATTTTTAACGCAGTTTACAACTTCTTCTAAAATTGCTTCACCGGCAGGAGGAGTTGGCGTTTGAGCAAAATTCGGCAGACTGATTAAAGTCAGAGTGCCGGTGGATAAAAAACCAATGCTTAGGGCAACTTTCCAGAAACGTTTCATTTTTCTATCTCATAGTTGCTAGACTTTCCCTATTATAAACCCCGTTTCAATTTAATCAACACATAACCCATCTTGCTGAGGGTCTTCATAAAGTTTTTGGCGGGAAATTTCCTTAACTTCCCCATTTTTTGTGACTTCATACTCAACCGCAAAATAGGGATGGGGCCCACAGCCGCAAACTTGATAATCAAACAAGCGAACTTGATAGCCATTCTTTATTTTTTTTACCTCCGTATCCTTAATTTTAGAGACATAAACCCGGTATCCTTTCGGAGGTTTAACATTATAAGCAGCATAAGAATTTGTCAGAGCAACCCCAAAGCTTAACGCCTCTTCGGCTGTATCCACCGGCCCGAAAAACTTGCGAAACTCATCAGCATTTTTCAAAGCTTTAAATTCCCCCTTTGTGTACACAATATACTGATTATATAAAGGTAAACGGCAACCTTTGCGAGAAATACCTTGAGCAGCATCACCCCTACTTACAAACCGGCATTCAGCAATTGAAACTTTAGGAGAAACACCCCCTAGAGCCTTCGAGGGAATCAGAATTTCTTGGCAGCCAAATTTTTCATTTAACTGAATTTTAGAACAATTTAACTGCTCACCTTCCTGCACACACCCCGCCTTAAGAAAACTCGAAATATCAGCCCTTAAATTCTGTCCATTTGAGGCAGAACTATTAACATGAGAACTCCCGGCAACAGCCACAAAAATAAATCCAAAAATCAGGCAGAGCCAAAACCGACTTTTTTTAAAAAACATAACTTTCCTCTTAATGTGTTTGGGGGCTATCTTGCTCAATTTGTTGGCGTTTTGCCGTAAACTCTAATGGTTTTTTCAAACCAAGCAACATCATTTTACCTTTCAGCCTATCCTCTTTCATTTCCGCCAAAATCGTTACTTCATACCACTTATTTTCTTTTTGCAGCCGGCAAAACTTAGCACCCTCCACCAAACCAGATAACCCCAAATTTTGACCCTCCAACTTTCCCGCCAGTTCCGGTTTTTCCTCAATTCTAACTGGTTCTTGCAAGCCTGTTTCTTCCGCCAAAGAAGCCGTTAAATAAATTCCCGATTGGTGAATTGTCAAAATTGCTTTATCCGAACCACAACCAGCCAAACTTTTAAGCGGAATCTGATAACGACCTCCAATGGCCGGCGGTGCCTTAAGAGCAGTTTCTCCATAAACACTAACCCCCTTAAACAAAGCCACTACCGAACCAATTGCCACTGCATAAAAAGACAAAGACTTTAAATTGAAATGAGACATTTTTTTGATTCCTCTCAAGCAACCTTATAATTACAAATTAACAGCAGGAGACTGCTTTATAAACGCCCCAGCGAGGTGAGAAGCCACCTGAGAATAGCGCCGCGTAATTAACAAAGATGACTCACAGCGAATCACCAACTCATCCGTATAACGTCCTAAAGTTTGCCGCTCAATTCCCCAAGCACGACTCGTTCCAGCAATTGTCAAATCAACCTTTTTAGAAGCCTCTACCACCGCAGAAATTGGCTCTGAAGATTGCACAGTTTTTACCTCAATGCGCTCACGAACATTCTCCCCTAACTGCTCCATAACCGAGCGAAATTCATAACTAAAATCACCCGTCATCTGCTCAGTTTCCAGCACCTTTAAAACCACTAAGCTGCGATTTTCATCATTAATTAAAAGCCGCAAAGCAATTTCAAAAGCCAAATCATCGTGATTATTAGACGAATAAGGTACCAACAAAGAATTTAAGCGATTATGTCCACGATCCACAAACACCGCCACATCCACCGGCGCACTACTAAGAATTTGCCCAACTCTTCCCCCCAAACGATTTTGAGTAAAAGCCGGCCGGTGCCATCCCACCAAAATTAAATCCACCTGATCATTTTTAGAAATCAGCGAAGTTTCCCGCGCCACATCATTAGAAATTCGCACAATTGGACGCACCACCTCCCGCATTTCTGGCGGTTCCAAAGTAGCAATTAACTCATCCAAACGTTGATGCCTTTCTCGAATTAAACGATCCGCTTCTATCGGCATACTTTGAAATAAATAATCCTCTTCCAACTCAATTAAACTCAACGGATAAACCGCCGCCAGTTGTAATTTATTGCCAGCAATTCCTAACGCCAACTGTAATAAACCTTTTTGAGTTCTCGGATTCGCCACCGGCACCAAAACTTGATAACTTGGCTCAACTTCACCCTGCTGCGGTTCCACCATATCCAATTTAATTAAATGCTTCGGATAAGTCCATTCCAAAAGCGGCGAAGTCATAAAAGTAGTCACCAGCGCCATAATTACCAACATCGTAAACAAAAGCGGCGAAATCACCCCAAAATTCAACCCAATATTCAACACAATCAACTCAGTTAAACCGCGAGTATTCATCATCCAACCAAGCGCCGAAGCCTCGCGTTCCTCAATCCCACAAACCCGCGCCGCCACATAAGTACCCACATATTTGCCAATAATTGCCACCGCTAAAACTGCCCCACACAATAACCATAATTCAGGCCGGTTTAACAAACCGATTTCAGTCCGCAACCCACTGTAAGCAAAGAAAATTGGCAGCAAAAAAATCAAAACAAAATCTTCCGTCTTCTCTGCGATATCCCGCGTCAAATTACCCGTTTTTGGCATTACAGATCCAACCAAAAACGCCCCAAATATCAAATGAATTCCAATTAATTCTGTAATCAAAGCCGAAGCCACAACTGTAATATAAATACCCGCCAACATAAACTGAGTTAGCCGGCCTGTTCGCTTATAATATTTCCCAAATTTAGCAGCCACCCAACGCCCTACCGTAAACATAAAACCAATATAAAGCAACGCCTCAAAAATCGTCGGCAAAGCCCCAACAAAACTATTAGTTCTCGTCACCGCAATAGCCACAGCCAACAAACACCAAGCCGTCACATCATCCACCGCCGCACAAGTAAGCGCCAAAGTACCTAAACGAGTTCCTTGCAAATTATTTTCTGTAATAATTCTTGCCAAAACCGGAAACGCCGTAATCGACATAGCCGCCCCTAAAAACAGAGCAAAAGCCGTAAAAGAAACACTCGAATTCGACACCAGCGGATAAAGCCCCAACGCCAGCAAACTCCCCAAAGAAAACGGCGTTAAAATACTAACGTGCGAAGTTAAAATAGCAATATCTAAATTTCCTTTTAGATATTTTGGGTCGAGTTCTAACCCAATTAAAAACATAAAAAATATCAACCCAACCTCCGATAAAACATCCAAAAAAGGTAGAGTTTTTGCTGGGAATAAAAACCCCGCCAAATCAGGAGCAATCAACCCAAATAAAGAAGGGCCAAGCATAATCCCGGCAACAATTTCTCCAATCACCAAAGGTTGCTTCAGCCAGCGAAACCCTATCCCCATCAAACGAGAAAAAGCAATAACAATCAAAACTTCAACTAAAACTAAAACAACTGTCGGCATTATTCTTTCCCAAACCCTTGTGGATAACCTTAAATTTTATAGTCTAAATTCCCAACAGTTTAAAATTTTCTAAAAATCTTTAGCTTTCCCCATACCCAAACCAAACACGCCCCAAAAATCAACCCTACCCCATGCACCCAATACCCCACACCAGCCGCATTTACCCCCCCTTCCACCGCCAAAGAACCAATACCATAAAACCACTGCTGAATAAACCACCAAACCCCATAGAAAAGCACCGGCAACTCCACCGGCACAAACACCACAACCATCGGTAAAATCGTCTCAATTTTCGCCCTCGGAAACCGCAATAAATAACCACCCAAAACCCCCGCCATAGCCCCATTTGCCCCCACCAAAGGCACATTTAAACTCGGTTCCGCAAAAATCTGAACCAACCCCACACTCACACCACAAATCACATAAAATAGTAAAAACTTCCCGCCTCCTAAAACCTCCTCAACCCGCTTTCCAAAAACCCACAAAAACAACATATTTCCCAAAATTTGAGCAAAACTACCGTGCAAAAATATCCCCCCCAACAAAGAACGGACAGCCATAAAAATTAAGATAATCGCCGCCGCCGGATTTTGTTGATAAATCGCATCCCCAGCCACCCTAGCAAAATTCGCCGGCACCACACCCCAATTTTGCAAAAACTCCGTTAACTCCCCCGTTAACTCTAACTTCAACTCCCCCAAAAAAACCGCCACCGTCAAACCAATTAAAAATAAAGTAACAACCGGCTTTTGTTGAGATTGAATATTATCTGCAATAGGAATCATAGGATGTTAAATTTATGACTATAAACTACCCATTCCTGTAGGGGCTGTGTACCCGTGCCAGCCCCCACCTAAAAACCCAACCAGCCAAAAAATCCCCCTAACTAAACTGCGTCAGTAAGTCCGACAAAATCGTATTAGAAAACAAAAAACCTTCTGGATCACTTAAGCGCAACCAACCGGCAGCCGGTAAAAATTCCACCTCAACCGGCACTCGTTTTTCATCCAAAACCTGCACCCAACCACAGCGATAATATCGCTCTAAACAACGCCAAATTTTATCCAGCGTATCTCCACCAAACTTGCCGGCTAAACTTGCCAAATTCACACCATCTGCCAACCGCAAACCCAACATCAAACATTCAAACAATTGATCATTTTCCTCAGCCTTATTTTCCTCTTCCTTACATCCCTCCTTCACCCACTCGTAATATTCCCAAGTTTTACGCGGACGAGCAAACCGCTCACCAAACACATAACTTGTCGCCCCCATACCAAAACCATAATACGATTTATTTTGCCAATAAACCCGATTATGCCGGCACTCAAAACCCGCCTTTGCATAATTAGAAATCTCATAATGATCATATCCCCCAGTCGTCAAAACTTTTTGCGCCAAACGATACATATCCGCCGCCATTTCATCACTTGGCAAAGGCTCACTCCCCGGCGCATAAAACCGATAAAACGGCGTTTTTTCCTCCACAATCAAATCATAACTAGAAACGTGAGCAGGCCCAATTTCCACCGCCTTCTCAAGACTCATTTGCCACTGTTCCAAACTTTGATGAGGCAAACCCGAAATCAAATCAATACTAAAATTTTTGATCCCCACTTGCTTTATCAAATCCACCGCCGCATAAACATCACCAACCGTATGAGAACGCCCACACAAACGCAACAACTCCTCATCAAAAGATTGCACCCCCAAACTAAACCGATTAACCCCAACCTTTGCATATCCCCGCAACTGTTCTAAACTAAAAGTACCGGGGTCAATTTCCATAGAAATTTCCGCATTTTTAGTAATACCAAAATGCCGATCAAGCGCCTCCAAAATTCGCTCCACCTGACTCACCGACAACAGCGACGGCGTACCCCCACCAAAAAACACCGTTTCCAGAGCCCCCCTGTCCGCCCCAATCCTCGCCCCCGCCTCTTGACAAAAATTTGAAGTTATGCTTATTTCCTGCAACAAAACTTCAACATAATGCTGAATCGAGTTAGAATTCTCGCCGTGCTTGCGATCCCCCACCACAGAGACAGGAAAATCGCAATAAAAACACCGGCGCCGGCAGAAAGGAATATGAAGATAAGCAGAAGTTGGCATACCCGCCGCACGGGTTGCAGAGTCAGAAACAACCATAGAAGTAAAAAAATCTGGCACGATGGGGAAAACTAGAAAAATATTTAAGGGTTATTGGGGAATAGAGTAAAAAAGACCGACAGGATATAATAGAAAAAAGCGCTAATTGTGAAACAAGTAACAATTAATCGCCCAGAATTCCAAAAAACGGAATTCAAACCGCAATTTATCCCCCCAAAACAATGCTTGATGTCATCATTATAGTTTCATTCATCCTAGCAGTCGCAGGAATTGGTTATTACGGCGTAGAACTTCTACCGAGCAGCGCCATGCAGCAAGTAACAAACATCTCAGGGTTGCGCCTTGTCACCGCCGGTTTTGGCGGCATAATTGGCTTAGCCTTTGGCTTGTCGGCGCAAACCACCTACCGGCGCATTCAAACCCAAGTCCGGCAAATGCCGGTCGAAGTCTTACTTACCCGCGCCGTCGGCTTGGTCATCGGCCTTTTAGTTGCCAACTTAATGTTAGCACCGATATTTTTATTTCCCATTCCTTCAGAGTTGAACTTCATTAAACCCTTAGTGGCGGTGGTGGGAAGTATTTTATTTTCCTTCACCGGCATCAACTTAGCCGACACTCACGGACGCGCTTTTTTGAGATTAATTAATCCCAGCAGCGTCGAAACCCTATTAGTCGCCGAAGGAACCCTCAAACCGGTAGCAACAAAAGTCTTAGATACCAGTTGCATAATTGACGGCAGAATTGAACAATTATTAGGCACCGGCTTCGTCGAAGGCCAAATATTAGTACCCCAATTTGTCCTCCAAGAATTGCAACTTGTCGCCGACTCCTCCAACGATCAAAAACGAGTCAGAGGCCGCAGAGGATTAGACATCTTAAACCGGCTCATGGAAGCCTATCCAGACCGCATCACCATCCACCCCGCCGACTACGAAGACATCCACACCGTAGACGCAAAATTAGTGCGTTTAGCGCAAGAAATTGATGGAACCTTGCTCACAAACGACTACAATTTAAGCAAAGTTGCCACAGTTCAAAAAGTGCCGGTTTTAAATATCAACGACCTCACCCAAGCCATTCGTCCCCACTACTTACCAGGAGACACAATCGAGCTAAAAATCGTCAAAGAAGGCAAAGAACCGGCCCAAGGAGTCGGCTACTTAGAAGACGGCACAATGGTAGTAGTAGAAGAAGCAGGAACTCACATCGGTGCAGAAATGCGAGTAACAGTAACATCTGCCTTACAAACCTCTGCCGGTCGGATGATTTTCGCTCGTCCCCACGCATCAGTTATAACAGGATAAAAAGGCGACAATGGCTCGCACAAACAGAGTAAAAAATTGTCACCAATGCAATCAACCAGCCCCAGTTCTTTATCGCGTCAAAGCAGAAGAATTGGGGCCTTGGATTTTTATATGCCCGCAATGTTGGCCCCACATTTCCCACAACAACCCTCATTACATTTATGGCGGAACATGGAAAGCCAACAAGAAGGGATAGGGGGCAGTACCACACCCAATATAGTAAAATGATTAGTTAATAAGGAAGCAGCAGCAAGCGGCATAAGAGTCGATATCACACCGAGAAACTATTGAGGGCGTTTTGTGGCCTTATCTTCAAGGAGAAAATGAATGTGGGTCAAAAAAATTAGTCTTGAAAACATCAAAGGCTTTCGAGAACAGGAGTTATCCTTCACTCGCAACAAAAGAGGGGACAAACCTTACTACTGGATTACTCTCTTAGGAGAAAACGGAGTTGGAAAAACCACATTCCTGCAAGCAATGGCACTCCTTTTAGCAGGGCCAGAAGCGGCTAAAGAACTTTTGTCAGATACAATCGGCTGGGTGCGCGACTCCTCAAAACCAGGCAAGCTCAAGGCTGTGTTATATCAAGAAGATGTAGATGCTGGAACCTTACGAAATAATAATGGTAACAAGGTATTATCCCCTACCTATTCCTATTTCCTTACGGGTAACAATCGTCTCAAAATTGGCAAAGAAACTTATCCCCCTCGAACACTGATTGAGGAAGAATCAGAAATTCTCAGCCAGTTACGAACAAATGCCTTTGCGTCAACAACTCAAGGATGGTTTGCTGTCGGTTATGGTGCCTTTCGTAGACTTTCACGAGAAGACATACGTCGCATACCACGACTAGACCAACCAAAGCGATCCAGCAATTTTGCAACACAGTTTAATGATAATAGACCTTTGAGTTCATTTGAAGAATGGATGATTCATTTAGACTACCGCATTGCTAAAGATGTTAATGACACCAAGGCCCGACAAATGCGGACTGTAGGAGAAGCGGCTATTATCAAACTTATCCCCGGAAATGTAAGAATTTCTGAGATTACTACGGATGGTTTGATCATGTTTTCAGTAGACGAGCAACAAGTTCCAACCATTAGCTTGTCTGATGGTTTTCGCAGTATCATAGCCTTGGCGGGTGACTTAATATGGCGTTTACTTCAAGCCTTTCCCAACCTTGACGATCCCACTCAGGCATCTGGAGTTGTCTTGATCGATGAGCTAGATATTCATTTACATCCATCTTGGCAAAGATATATAGCTGGTTGGCTGCGGGAAGTATTTCCGAATCTCCAATTTTTCGTCGCTACCCACAGTCCTTTAGTAGCTGCTGGCGCGGGAGAAGATGCTCTAACTTTACGCTTCGATATGATTAATGGGGAAGTTGAGGTTACGCCAGTAAAAGATATTTCAGCTTATGATGCTGATTATATTTTGAGAAGTCCTGCATTTGGTTTAACATCCACCTATTCTCCAGCCACGCAAGAGAAAATTGAACGATACAACGAACTGACAAGAAAGATAAATGATTTGATTGGCGAAGAACGCAAAGAATACGAAACACTCAGAAAATTTATGAAAGAAGCGCAGCCCATAGGAGGCCCACCCGAACCAGGAAGCTTAGAGGCGCGAACCCAGGCTTTTTTGGAGGCTCATCTACCGTGATTTCTGTCTCTAAACCCAGAACTCCTGCTATTTTACAAAGAAATGGCGCTAAGTGGTTGTCTGAATTACAGGCAGCAAAAAAAAATTTAGACGCAATCCAAGCTAATCCTAAAGCAACGCCGCAAGAGATTGCTAAGACGAAGAAAAAACACGATGATGCTATAAACAAATATCGCCACAAAAACATTAAATCTGAGCTAGAAACCATATTTAATGGAAAATGTGCCTATTGTGAAAGCAAAGTTACAACCACAGGCTATGGTCATATCGAACACTTTTTCCCAAAAGGAGACCCCCAATATCTACACCTAACCTTTGATTGGCAAAATCTTTTACTTTCATGCGAAATCTGCAACAATGCTCAACATAAAGGAACAAACTTTCCCCTCGACTCTAGTGGCAATCCCTTGCTGATCAATCCAAGCGATGGGGTTACAGAGATCAATAAGCATCTAAAATTTTCTTGGGATCAAGTGGATGGTGCGAAAATAGAAGGTCGTGATGACAGGGGTAAGAAAGTTGTAGAGATCTTTGACCTCAATAGCACTAGCGGCACCCGCAAGGAGTTATTTAAGCACCGGAAAAAGATAGTCAAAGATATGCTCTGCGTGTTAACATTTTCTCAAACAATTGCTGACCCTCACCACAAATCAGAAGCCATCCAATTGTTAACAGAATACTGCCAGCCTACTGCTGAGTATAGTGCATTTGCTCTGGTGTATATTCTCCCTTACCTAGCTCATCACTTTCGCATTCCAGAGGCAATTATCCTTTTAAAACAAGTTAGCCAGCGCAGTCCCGCCTATGGTGAGTGGGCTCGTGTTGACGCTCTGCCTTAACAGCCAACACCAGATCATAGGGTGGGCCTTTCACCCACCCGACAAAACTATTGCAAAACTGTCTTAGAAACAATTCGAGTTTTCTTGCGATCCGCCTCAGAAAGGTCTTGTCCCGCCTGTAAACGAGTCGCACTTGTTTGTAAAACCGTAGCACCCCCCTTATCACCCATTTGCAAAGCAGTTTTCGCCGCAGTTTGTAACATCGTTGCAGCCCCCGCACGATCACCCTGCTGTAATTTTGCCTCAGCAATTTGAGTTTGCCGGTATTTAGCCAAAGCCAAAATATGCTGCTGAACCTCCGCATTAGGCGCCGGCACATAACTCGTCAAAACATTAATATCCACCGGCACAACATCCGACAAAACATTTTGCCTTCCCGCCGTCGGATCATCATAACGAACCTGCACATTAGTCAACAACTGCCGGCCCGCCGGAAACTGACCCACATACATATTCGCCACAATAATACGCGGCGAATCCTTCATCAAATCCCCCAAACGAACCATATACTTATTCCCATCTTGTTGCACCGGCAACTCAATCGTTTCGGGAGCCACCTGAGCCACCGGCTTAAGTTCAGCCAAACGCACCTTTGGCATCAACTCAAACAACAAATAAGCATCAGTCAAACCCACAGACTGAATCCGATTAAACACCAAAGAAAACTTTTCCGTCGCCTGATCAGGACGCTCAATATAAGAAAGAGAACCCCCCGCCGCATCAGAAATTTTCTCCAAAACATTTTGATTCCAATGATCACCAAACCCCAAAGTATTCAGCGTCATCTTAAACTCCGCCGCCAAACCAGCCAACTTTAAACAACGGTCATTATCACCATGCTCATTTTCCCCATCCGTCAGCAAAAACGCTTGAGAAACCGTATCCTTTTTCCCCTTTGCCAACTCATCAATCCCCTGTTTCAACCCCTCATCAATAGCAGTACCGCCTTCCGCATGAAGCTTCTCAATTTGCTTTTTAATACGCTCCTTATCCTCTATAATTTGATTAGAAACAATCACCTTTGCGCGGTGATCAAACGCCACAACCGAAAGCCGATCCCCAGGATTAAGCCTATCAACTAGCCGGTAAGCCGCCTGCTTCACCGTATCCAAAGGCCGGCCCCCCATCGAACCACTGTGATCCAAAATCAAACACAAATTCAGAGGCACACTGCGATCCATCGAATCCGCTATCGCAGACACAGAAATCGAAAGTTGCCGTTGACTGCTTGATTGGGACGCATCCAAATTGCCATCATTCCAAGCCGGTTGCAAATTCACTCGCATAATCAGACCAATTCCTGCAAAATCAACATTTATAAAAAAAACAACAGCAGCAAATGTCCCCCTTCCGCAGAAGTTTCCAGACATCCCACTACTACTCAGCATAAATTAGCCAACCCAGAACTGACCAAAAAAGCCGACTCCCATCTTCCCCCCCCTACTCCCAGACTCAGCAACCTCAGCAAGCTCAAAAAATCGACTCAGGCTGAGAACCAGACTCAGGAACCTTTGCCTGCTTCAATTCCAGTTAAAGCCTCCCTACTTCTAAGCACTCACCACACAACCATCGGCCATCCAAAAAGCCGGTCGTGAAATTACGCCCTTACCCAGCCGCAATGCCTATCCCAACCACGCTACTATGTAAAAGATAAAGACATTATATTAGGTAGCGATTCCCCATGAACTCACCCATAAAGGCCGTTCAATCAGGCTACTCTTACGGCGATGCCTACTACCGCACCCCCCCTCCAGACCTAGAATCGCTACTTTTAAAAGAGCGCATAGTTTATCTGGGGATGCCCTTATTTTCTTCCGACGACGTAAAGCGAAGTGTCGGCTTAGATGTCACCGAATTAATTATCGCCCAACTGCTTTATCTTCAATTTGAAGACGCCGACAAACCCATATATTTTTATATCAACTCCACCGGCACATCTTGGTATGGCGGCGAAGCAATTGGCTTTGAAACAGAAGCCTTCGCAATATGCGATACCCTCAGCTACATTAAACCTCCCGTCCACACCATTTGTATTGGTCAAGCAATGGGAACCGCCGCCATGATCTTAGCCTCCGGCACCAAAGGACATCGCGCCAGTTTACCCCACGCCACCATCGTTTTAAACCAATCAAAAACCGGTGCCAGAGGGCAAGCAACCGACATCCAAATTCGAGCAAAAGAAGTTTTAGCCAACAAACAAACCATGCTCGAAATACTCTCAAAAAACACCGGCCAGTCAATGGAAAAAATCTCCAAAGATACCGACCGGATGTTTTACCTGACCCCTGCTCAAGCCAAAGAATATGGCCTCATCGACCGGGTTTTAGAAAGTCCCCAAGACCTACCAAAACCCCTCGCAGCAGTCTCCTAAAACTTGTTAAAATCAACAGCAAACCCCCACAAAAAATAAACTCCTATGCCTATTGGTGTTCCTAGCGTTCCTTACAGACTTCCCGGCAGTACATACGAGCGGTGGATTGATATTTACACCCGCCTAAGTCAAGAACGAATTATTTTCCTTGGCCAAGAAGTAACCGACTCCTTAGCAAATCGAATAGTCGCCTATTTGCTATATCTTAATTCCGACGACTCCAGCAAACCAATCTACATTTATATCAACTCTCCTGGGGGTTCCGTCACCGCTGGCATGGCAATTTATGACACCATGCAATATATCAAAGCCGAAATCGTCACCATTTGTGTTGGTCAAGCAGCCTCAATGGGAGCATTTTTGTTAGCCTCCGGCAGCAAAGGCAAACGATTAGCCCTACCCCACGCCCGCATTATGATTCACCAACCGCTAGGGGGAGCACGCGGACAAGCCACCGATATTGATATCGAAGCAAAAGAAATTTTGCGTGTGCGTCAAAACCTCAATGAAATATTAGCTCAACGCACCGGCCAAACCATCGAAAAAATCCAAAAAGATACCGACCGCGACTATTTCATGTCTGCGGCGGAAGCAAAAGAATATGGCTTAATTGATCAAGTCATCGAAGAACAACGTTAACATTCTCGAAAACTCAAACCCCACCCGCCGGAAAATCTGGAGGGTGGGGTTTATTATTGCTAAATATTAAGTTTTTGACGTTTTACAGAAATTGCCGACAGCATTGATGTGGTTTGAGGAAAGCAAACAGCCAACTTAAAACCATGCAAATTCGCTGTCTTACCCTTAAAAAAAGCTTCACCATCACCTTTATCACTCTCACATTTATCAGCCTCCCTGCCACCGCCCTCACCGTCGAAGAAGTACCCAATTCCAGGCGTATTAATGGAGGGTGGGTAACAGATACGGCAAATATCCTCACCCCCGAAACTGAAGCCCAACTCAATGAAATGATTTCCCAATTAGAAGCAAAAAATGGCTCCGAAATTGCCGTTGTCACAGTCTCAGATACAGCACCTTCCGCTACCACCAAACAATTCGCTACAGCCCTATTTAATCGCTTAAAAATCGGTAAAGCCGGTCAAAATAACGGCGTTCTTTTCTTAATCTCCACCGGCAATCGTCGCGTTGAAATTGAAACCGGCACCGGCCTCCAAACCATTTTACCTAACTTTTTTGTCACCAACATCATCAAACAACAAATCACCCCCAGATTTAAGCAAAACGACTATAACGGCGGAACTATTGCCGGCACAAAAGCCTTAGTTGTTACCTTGCAAAATTATCAGCCGGTTAATAACGTGCCGATTTCCTCCGCACCCCTGCAACAAACTCAGCCGGTGCCGGTTCAAACTTACTCAAATTCAAGCGACTCTGATTGGATAGAGTTAGGATTTTTGTTGGTCGTTATTCTTTTGATAATTTTGGTAATGATTTTTTTATATCGGGTTTTGAACTTAATAATAAAAAACTTAATAATTCAACGCCAAAAAATTCAAAAAAAATTTGAATTTAGGGGAAATTTTAGTGATGCCATAACCTCTACTTACGAGGACGAATATGCTCTTAACGACTCGATTTTAAATACTTATGTAAATATAGCAAAAGAAATCAATTGCGGTAGCTCTGAAAGCAATAACAGGAGCGATGTTTCTAAGCCTAGCAACAGTCCTGAAAGTAGTAATAGCTGGTGGAGTTCAGATAATAGCAGTAGTTCCGAAAGCAGCAGTAGCAGCAGCTATGAAAGTAGCAGTAGCAGCGACTATGGCGGAGGAAGCAGTAGTGGCGATGGAGGCGGCGACAGTTGGTAAAAACACCTAACCCCCCTTCCCTACAAGGAAAATAGGCATAAAAGTTAGTCTTGCTTTCCTTGTAGCACTCCCCACCCCAAACTTTAGAAATTTTAGAGCCTAATTTAATCTCAGAATACAATCTCAGAAAACTTTGTGCCAAAATTATTATTAAAAATGGTTCTCCCCTCTCTCCCAAAAAAAGATGAACATAGCGGACTGCTACCGACTATTACAATTAAAATCCGATGCCCGCCTTGCCGACATCAAAGCATCCTACCGGCGTCTAGCAAGACTGTACCATCCCGACGCCAACCCCCAAAACCCCCAAGCCCACGAAAAATTTATCCAACTTAATCAAGCCTATAAACTAATACTTGAAAGCATCCCCCCAGAAGAACCGGCACCACAGCAACCAAAAAAAGAACCCGTGCAAACCCAACCCACCAAAACTAAAGTTACCCGCAAATCACCCAACTTTCAACAAAACCCCAACCTATCCGACATAGAAAAACAATTAAAACAACAGTCATACTTACAACTACAACATCACCTAAAATCGAAAAAATTTCCCCGCGCCATCGCCCTCATAGAAGGCTTAGCCCAACGCATCCCCCAAGATCCAGAAGTCAGACAATGGCAAGCCATCACCTATCAACGTTGGGCAAGACAACTCATCGAAGAAAAACAAATCGAAAAAGCCAGAATTTACCTCAAAAAAGCCCTCAGAACCGACCCCCATAACCGCACCCTGTGGTCAGAAGTAGAACGCGATTTTCGCCGGCTAGAAAGCATATTTTAACCTTATTTGGTTGGGTTATTCAAGCCAACCCAACCAACACCAAAGCCTCCAATTCTTTCACATCTAAAACTAACCTATCACCCTCAGATTTTACTTCCTTACCCGTCAATAAATCCCGCCAACTTCCCTCTAGCGAAACCTCATATCCCCGCAAAACCTGATTTGAAAAATTTGCCACCACAGCCACCCGCGAAGCCTCGCCACACCAACGCAAATAACCCAACACCTGCGCCTCCTCATCTTCACAGAAAAACTCGATATTATCAGACTTGATTGCCGGCTCATTTTTCCGCAAATCAATTAACCTTTTATAAAACTCAAACAAATCGCGATGAGGCTGATAATTTAACAACTGCCAATTCAGCTTATTTTCTTGATTTGGCAAATGGCAAGTTACCTCCCCAAACTCTTCACCCATCGACAACATCGGTACACCCATCGCCGTCATCAACAAAACAGCCCCTAACTTTGCCCGTTTAAAAGCCTCCACCTTATCAGCCGTCCGAAAAGCCTCCTCAGCCATCAAATGATCTCTATCGTGACTGGCAAGATAATTAATCACACTGGTACAGCCCGGATACCCATGAATTTTTGCATCTAAACTGCCTTTTATCTTATCCAAATCAAACGTATCCCCCGCAATATTTTCTAAACCATAAATCCGAAAACTCTCACGCCAGCAGCCATCAAACTCGCCATCTTTCCCCACAATATCAACCACCTCTGGGATATATTCAGCAATATTATAAAAAGGCTTATTTCCCGCCGCTTTTTTTGCCTCTTCCCCAAGCCAGCGCAAAAACTTACGATTTGCCAATTGACGCACCGCATCATAGCGAATGCCATCAAAATGAAACTCCTTTACCCAAAAGCGCACCACATCCCCAATAAACTGCCAAGCCGGGTAAATTTGCAACTTTTGATCATAATTATCGTAATTAAATTCTGGCCCCCAATAATTCGCAGGATCATCAGGATAGTGCATATATTCGTAATACCAATAATTCCGATCTATCAACAGTAAAGGGCATTCTTCCTCACAGTGATTATAAATACCATCCAAAAACACTCGAATCCCGCGATAATGGCACTCATCAATAAAACGCTTTAAATTTTCACTGCTGCCATAGCCATTTCTCAAAGCAAGGAAATAACGCACTTTATAGCCCCAATAATATTGTTTTGGCGCTTCATAAATTGGCATCAATTCAATGGCATTTATCCCCAATTCACAGAGGTAATCTAACTTGCTAAGCAAAAAAGCAAACTTATCCTCATTTTCAGCTTGATCGCCACAAAAATCAGGAATTTGCATTTCATAAATCACTAACTCGTTATTTTGCGGCAAAACTTGATCATCATATTGCCAGACATAAGTATCAAGAATTTTTGCTCCATCTTTGAGACGCAACACACTAATTTCTCTATCAGGCTCAATTTCAGTGGTATATGGATCATTAACCTCCACCCATTGATCCGGCTGAAAATTGCTGCTTTGGGTTTGGATGCGAAATTTGTAGCGATAAACACCATCTTCTAAATCAATTACTGCCCGAAAATAACCATCCTCACCCTTATTCATGGTGATTTCTTGCCAGTCTGAGAAACAGCCGATCAGACTTGCAGCTTTATTATTCGGTGCAAACAACTTAAACTCAATCGCGTGTCTCATAAATTTTGCTTTTTTTCTCAGATTTGAAAACGGTTTTTCTCAGAAATGTAATGAAATTTTACGCAACAGAATTTTCAGAATTATTCAAAGCCTCTACTGTTAAGCGTTGCGCCGGCCTGAGAATGAAGAACTTTAAACTTATTGGTAGTTTTTGTTACAAACGCTCCACTAAAAAGCTTTTAAATTCGCAGACAATCTATGTTGTTCGAGGTCACATACAGCCTGCATCCCTCTAAAGAAATAGAGAGATTTTCGCTTTTTTGTTGTTTGTTTTACAAAACTTAACAAACGTAACAAAAATAACAGCCGAGGTTGTGACTTTAGAAACATTTAATCACCCAATGAGATGAAGCTACAGAGGGAGGTATAGCGAAACAAAACAAGAGAAAATGAAGTCAAGAGCAGCAAGGACTGAGGGGCAAACCCATAAAGAAGCCCTCAAAAACCTACTGAAAGCCAACCGCAATACTTTCTGACAATCAAGCCTAAAAATACGGATTGTTAGTTAAAGTATTGAAAATAAGAAGCAGGGAAGCATCCAAACTGCCCAATTCCTCTAACAATAGATTAAGGAGTTTATCATGGTTAAAGAAATGTGCTGGTTATCCGCAATGGGAAACGACGGCCAAAAAATTTTACACTTGCGAACTCAAGCCAACCAACCCTGGCGTCCCTATACATCTTTCCCTCAATTTTCTGTACCCGACTACCGCATTCCTGGGGGTTCAAAAGGTTGGGCAACATATCAAAAACTCAGAAATGAAGGCTGGGCTTTAATTTCAAGCATTCCCAATCAACAGCAACAAGCTGCCTAAACCGTGCAACTATCAATTATAAAAGCGCCTTTGTGGGTCAATCACAACCATTCAAAAAACTATTACACACTCTCATCCAAAAAGGCGCTTTTTCCCCTATTTTATTAGGCTTTACCAAGTTTTTTATCACCAACTAAATACCCGTTTAAATTTCCCATAAATAGTAAAAAAAATCTATATAAAAACCTGCTCGGCGATAAAGTTACCGGGTTTTTCTCTCCCACAGTCATACATAAAAAAACTGCTATATCTGCTGATCCTGTGCCGCCATCCACTAGGAAAATCTACCCTTAAATAAAAAACCTAAAATTTCCATAAAAAAAACCCCTTTCCCAAAGTGAAAGAGGTTAATAAACAATACAAAAACCTATCCAACAGCCGCTACCGCCGGCATCGTCCCATTCTCCAAAATAGGCTTACGCTTTTTCAAATCAAACCCATAACCATTTGGCAAAATGTGAAGTTTGACGCCACAAACCGCAATTGGCTCATCCTTCAAAACCCCCTCAACATTATCGTGGGTACTTTCAGTTTGATCAATCACCGTCACCGCACCTTCACCAACCACTTCAAAACGCTCTCCACTGACAATAACAGAGGTATTTTCATCAATACCAATTCCTAAAACCGCCGTGTGTTGTAGCAACGCGGAAACCAACCGGCCCAACCGGCCCCGCTGAGCAAAATGCTGATCCACAACAATTCCAGGTAAAAAGCCCATTCCGGGGCCCATCGCCACC
Source organism: Ancylothrix sp. D3o (assembly GCF_025370775.1). Classification (NCBI taxonomy): domain Bacteria; kingdom Bacillati; phylum Cyanobacteriota; class Cyanophyceae; order Oscillatoriales; family Microcoleaceae; genus Ancylothrix; species Ancylothrix sp. D3o. The sequence goes on from NZ_JAMXEX010000009.1 coordinate 43,507, forward strand.
GTATTAACACGCGGGTTTGTTTCAGAATCGCCTTCAATAATCATCACATCTGGCATCATCGCCGCACCGGCAGAAGTTCCGCCCACCACAGCACCTTCATTAAAACGCCGGTGGATAGCGGCATCAAGTTCAGTATCTTTAATTAAACTCGTAATCCGAGCCTGATCGCCGCCTGTAAAAAAGATGCCGGTTGCCTGATTAATCATCTCCACCCAACGCGAATCACTCGAATCTTCCCGACGCTCTGTATCCACCACCCGCACAGTTTCGGCACCCAAGCGCTCAAACACACGAGTATAAGTCTCCCCCACTTCTCGCGGTAAACTGGTGGCAGCCGTCATAATTGCGATGTGAGCCTTTACCCCGCCGGCACGTCGCACAAACTCTCGTAAAATCTTGCAGTCGCCTTCCTTATCTTCAGCACCGCCAATAATAACTAACTGCCCTTTTTGTGTACCGTTATCCGTCATATTTTTTTAACCTTAAAGTCTTGTAATTTCTATTACGCCGAACAATACCTAACTCTGAAACCTGTCAAAAGGTATATTTTTATACAGATTTTTTCTGTCTGCCCCCAAGATTTTTTTTAAGGCAAAAGGAAGCAGACAGAAACACCGGGGTACTCGCTTAGTCTTGGCGATGTTCGCGCTAAAGCGAGGCCCGCCTCTTAGCCCAACTCCATACGCCCCTAAAGCTTGCCTGGGAGGGGATCGCCACTAGATACTGGTTTAGTTGGCTTGATGAATCATTTTCCGCAAGAAGCTACGGGCATATTCTAAATTAAAATGCCGGGGTTTCCCTTCACAAACAATCTGATATTCGTTGCCATCAGGCCCATCTCCATAACCCGAAATTAACTTACGGTGAAAAGCTTCTTCAGCTAAATGATGAACTTCTTCCCTTATGGCAGCTTGGTTGTAAATCATAATTTTTTGGCTGCTCCCTAATGTTTTGCTCCATAATTTTAACTCTATAAAAAACCTCCTGTTACCTCTCAAAAGTTATAGCTTTCCAACTTCCTAGTACCCAATCTCCCCTCCTACAAACAGCCTATTCCTTTAGATAGCTGAAATTTTTACACCATTAGCGTTACTCTCGATCTGTTGAGCTAGATTACAGAATATCTATGGTGCAAGAAACTCTTACGCAAACTCTACGCATTAATGCCAGAAGAACTGATGCTTTTGATATCTTTAACCTCAAGCATTATAGCGGCCCCAACCCTTACTTAAATCAAGCTGCTCTCGTTTTTGATTTTGCTCTGACCGGCCACCTGCAACCTCTCGCTTTGGTTGATTATGTTAGCAAAATTACTCAATTTTACCCCCATCTGGCCGGGGAAACTTATCAGTCGTACGCTCATCTGTTTGCCCGAACGGTTACAGAAGTTGGCAAACTCGACATGGATTTACACCTCGATCAAAGCAGTGTAAAACCCTACGCTCATTATGTCAGAATCGCAGTTCAAACTCTCCACGCTCGCACGGGCCGGTCGGTAATTTATTTTGTTTGGGATTGGTTTGAGGCGATGACTCAAAACCAAGAATTTGAGTTAGATTCTCAAATCAAAATTTTACAAAATATTTTCCGCACTTCTGCCTATGGTGGCCCTACCGTGTACACACTATGGCGCACCGCTTATGAGAAAAAAATTCCTGTTTTTTATCTCTGGGATGAAGGTTTAGTACAATATGGTTATGGCAAAAAACAAGTGCGGGGAATCGCCACAACTTTTGATGGTGACAGCCATTTAGATTCGGATTTTACAACCCGCAAAGATGATTGTAAATCAGTGCTGGCAACACTAGGGTTTCCCGTTCCGAAGGGCGAAATTGTTAGCACCCAAAGCCAAGCCATAACTGCTGCTCAAGAAATAGGTTTTCCGGTGGCTGTTAAGCCGGTGGCCGGTCATAAAGGTATTGGTGTTACAGCCGGTGTCCAAGACACAGATGAGTTAATTTTTGCTTTTGAACGCGCCGAAGAAGCAATTCCTGAAGGTCAGCCGGTGCGTATCATTGTTGAAAAAAGTTTATCCGGCGCCGATTTTCGTTTACTCTGTGTTAATGGCCGGTTTGTTGCAGCCACAGAACGTCGCCCCGCTTCGGTGACTGGTGATGGTCGTTCCAGCATTTCGGAATTAATAGAACGCGAAAATCGCACCCCCGCACGTCTGGATACTCCCACTTCTCCCCTGAGTAAAATTCAGTCCGATGCAGCAATGCAAATGTATCTCGAAGAGCAAAATTTAACCCTCGATAGCGTCATTGAAAAAAACCGCACTGTTTATCTGCGAAAAGTTGCCAACCTTTCCGCCGGCGGTGTTAGTATTGACGCTACCCGCACCGTTCACCCCGATAACATTATCCTTGCCCAAGACATTGCCCAATATTTCCGCCTCACTTGTTTAGGCATTGATATCATGGCACCGAGTCTTTCTCAGTCTTGGAAAGAAGGCAATTTCGGCATTTTAGAAATCAACTCCGCACCGGGTATCTCCATGCACTTGAGACCGGCAATTGGAGAAAGCGTTCATGTCGGTGAAGAAATTTTAAAAACTTTCTTTGCTTCAGAAAAAGATGCCCGCATTCCGATTCTTACTTTTAACCGCATTTCACTTGAACAACTGCAAGAAGTTATCGACCACATTCTTTTGCAACATCCCGAATGGACAATTGGTGCTGTTTGTCAGCAAGGCGCTTTTGTCAATCGTTCCCTTAAAAATCTTGCCAAGGATTACAACACAAAAGTACAAAGTTTACTGCGTCATCCCAAGCTTGATTTGTTGATTGCTGAATATCCCGATGAAATTTTGGAAAATGATGGGATGTTTTATGAGTACAGCAATATGGTTGTGCTAGATAAGCCCACAGAAACCGAAATGATGCTAACACGAGATTTGCCTGATGATGCAACCCTAATCATCAAAAACGAAAATAATGTCTCGATTCGTCGCAAGGGCTTAATAGAACAATATCAGCTTGGCGAAAATGAACCGTTTAGTCGGGTTTATTTAAAGGAAATTGGCACGATTATCTAAGCTGATTTTCTTGCCGTTGGGCTATGGCTTTTCTTTGTTCGCACAACTTGGCTTTAGCCCACAATCTACCCTCCTAAATGGGAGATATCAGATTTGAGCTTTTAATTTCGATAGCAGAAATGTAAAGGCTTAAATTTCACTCTGTAGAGGCGAGATTTACGCCCGCCTATCAATGAAACGTTTTTAGACGCGATCAAAATTATTTTAGTTGCCGGTCTCGGCTCACAGATAAATAATTTCTTTTGCCCTTCCAAATTCGCTTTAAAAAAGCTTATCTACTTTTTGGCATTCTCCCCTCTTAACTTTTCCTGGCCTGCATCTATCCCAGGAATGGAAAATAAAAATTTTTATCCAGATGAAACCGCTTTTAACATCTATCTTTAGATAGACTCTAACAAAAGTCAACAGCATTATATTCTTATTAACTAAGCCTTTAGATTGAAACTTTTTTGTCGATGCGGACTGCCCGGTGCATGGGAACTTTTAAACGGTCGTTCTCGTCTTATTAGTAAGGCCGGCCTTTCCTTCTTGGGATTTCTAATTCCGGCTCTCCAATTTAATAATAATTCCGGCTTTCGGTTGCCCGCTGTTGTCTGTTTTCTAAGCAGCCAACCCTTAAGCCGCAAAAAACATCACCTCCCAACTATTAATGCCAGTCATTGATAGCTGATTTCTCTCAAAGAAATATTTAAGTAAGCAAAATATTGACTAACTTTATATTTCTTAAAAAATTTAAAAATAAGTTACTACTGGGGGGAGATGAAGGTTTTAACGATAGTCATTATTATCGTTAATAGAGTCAATTTATTTAACTGGAGAAAAATTGATGAAATTCTCAAATTGCCTGAAAAATTTTTGCCAAACCCTGCCAAATTTTCAGAAAATTGAGTGATCTAGGTAACTTTTAAAAATAGCAACCGGGCGAGTCAGCTAGACAAAGCCAATGCAAAAGTTACACAAAACTAGGTAGAGAATTTCGCTCTTCAAAAACGCTCAAATTAAAAACATTATGATTAAACAGTGCCGCCGGGCTGCTTTAAAAATTAGCCAAGACTGAAACAGGCATCTCAAGTGTACCTAAAAAGGAGGCATTTCATTGTGGTCACTCACACATCATCCGCACCATTTCTTGTTTTAGAAGGCTTGCGTGTACTTGTTGTTGAAGACGAAGTAGATATTGTTGAATTGTTTAGTTTCGTGTTAGAAGAAAGTGGCGCTGAAGTAAAAGCAGGTTTTTCCGTCCAAGAAGCAGTGCAAATTGCCAAACAGTTTAAACCCGACATTTTGATCAGTGACATGACTTTACCCGATGGCGACGGATACGCACTCATTGAAACCTTAAAAAGCCACACCACAAAAGAAGGTAAAGCCATTCGCGCCATAGCCGTCACCGGCGCCGCTGGAGATGAAAATCGCACATCTGCATTATCCGCCGGTTATGAAGAACACATCTGCAAGCCGGTAGACTTAGATAATTTAGTTCAAGTTGTGGCCACCATTGCTGAGCGAAGGATATCTCTTTAAATAATTAAAGAAAAAACCAACTACCCTAAAAAAATCAGACCTAAAACAAAATAAAACAGAAGGGTTCAGTAAACTCAACCCTTCATTCCTCCTCTTAATTTTCGTGAAACAACCGGCTTTTTTAAATCAATCTTAAAAGATAGTTAGAAAGACATTTCTGCCCAAATCTTTCTACCTAAAGATAGATGCGCTCAACCAACCAACCCTGAACGCAGAGCCAAAACAGCAGCCTGAGTGCGGTCATCGGCAGATAATTTATTCAAGATATTACGAACATGAGTTTTAACAGTTCCCACCGTAATATAAAGCTTCTCAGCAATGGCCGCATTGCTATAACCTTGCACGATTAGCTCCAAAACTTCTAACTCCCGCTCAGTCAGAGGATAAGCCTCAATAAGCTGGCTATACTCAGGATCAGCCGCACTAATTGTCACCGTTGCCGTCAAAGATTTGTCCTCAACCGGCGTCGAAGGAGTCGTGCGAGCTTGACGTAAAACAATCCCCGCAATCGCCGGATCAATCCAAGAATTCCCCTCAAAAGTCGCCCGAATTGCCTCAAGCAACTGTTCAAAACGAATATCCTTCATGCAGTAAGAATCAGCCCCAGCCGCAAAAGCCGCCAGCACCTCTTGCTCACTATCTTGAAAAGTCAAAATTAAAACCTTCGTCGGCGAATCTGAGGGGCTCATCGATTCTTTAAAGCGTTGCGTCACCTCGATGCCATCAATATCCGGCAAACCAATATCCACAATAGCAATATCCGGCTTAAGCGATTTAAGCATTTTTAAGCCATCCATACCATTTGCGGCATCACCCACCACTTTAATACCCTCACGCTGTTGTAAAGCCGTGCGGATACCGATCCGGGTCAAATCGTGGTCTTCAATTAAAACTACGCGAATTTCGCTCATCTTTCTTTGGCCTTACCTATTTTGGTTTCACTATTAAAAAAATACTCTAAAAGCAGTTGAAGATTTTGCGAGGAATCCATCTATGGGTAGCTGTAGATAGCCGGCTTATCCATATAAATTAAGGTTATAAAATCTGCTTACTTTTGACCACCCCTTTAAAAGCCTCTTAGACTCACCACCAAGCTGCGCCTGTAACAGGGTGACGATTGGATTGGATAAAAATGCTATGAACCATACCCGTCCTCCACAAGCATCAGAGGCGCAGTGGCACAAAAAAGAGCAAGCCGTCACTGATAGCCAAGGGTTTCCCCTGGATCTGCCCCAGTCGGCCACGCGCCCACAGCGCCAACAGCCTCATCCCGACAGCATCCCACAAATCATCTGGAGTGGTAGCAGTGCTTCGGGAATTGCCTATTTTAATTGCCGGTGGTATGACTTTACAGGACTCAGCGAAGCCCAATCTCTCGGCTTTAGCTTTCTGGCTGTCATTCACCCAGAAGACCGCGACCGCTGGAGAGCCTGTTTCCAGCAGCCGGCCACTGTCGAGGAAATAGAATTTCGGCTTTTAGGGCGCGATGACATCTATAAATGGTTTGTTGCCCATATTCAAGTTAATCACGGCCCAGAGTCCCTGCTCACCGGCACCTGCACCAACATCGACAAATTTAAAAAAACCGAAACTGCCTTAGAAAAACAGCAACAGCTTCTCCAAGCTCTCTGGACAAAAGCCTCAGAGGGTATCGTTCTCTGCGATAGTGAGGGAGCAATTATCGCTATTAACCCGGCTGCTAAACAATTGCACGGCATACCGGCCAACGAACCGGCCCCACAAGAAGCAAATTTTTTCGAGCAAAATAAACCGGGCATTGATTCGGGGCAAACTACCCTTCAATCCCTGGAATATTCATACTACGAGGCAGACGGCAAAACCCCCATCAAGCGCGACGAAAGCCCCCTCTTGCGAGCCTTAAACGGCGAAGTAGTCAGCGAAGTGGAAATGAGGGTGGTATCCGCCGACGGCAGCAGACGCTCATTGCTGGCCACCGGCACCGCCATTGTCAACAACAGGGGAGACAAACTCGGTGCCTTGGTGACGCTGCGCGACATTACTGCACAAAAGCAAAAAGAAGAATTATGGCTACAGACGCAAGAACGCTATCAATTGATAGCCGAAAATTCCAGTGAATTAATATGCAGGTTGCGGGCCGGCATCTACCTCTATGTTTCGCCGGCAGCGCTACGGTTACTCGGCTATGCGCCGACTGAACTGATAGGACGCGATGCTCTGGAGTTGATCCACCCGGAACAGCGAACAGAAATTCAAAAAATTTATCAAAGCATTTTTTCTGAAAGGGCCAGCACGACCCTAACAAACCGCCTGCGCCGCAAAGACGGCAATTACATCTGGGTAGAAACAACGCTGTTGCCGCGTTTCAAAGCAGCCGGCTTTGGCGGTGAAGAAATTATTTCTATCACCCGCGAGATCACAGTTCGCAAACAACTGGAAGCGGAAATTGGGAATCTCTACCGGGAAATTGACCGGCTCACCCGCAAACACAGTATTCATTTGCAAGCTGCAAATCAATTAAAAGACGAATTGTTAGGACGTGAGTTAGCCGTGCGAGCTAATCTGATTGCCACACAAGAACACTACCGCACAGAGCAACAACGAATGATCGGCGCCATGCACTTGCTTATAGAAGCCAGTTCACTTTTTGCCAGTTCGCTAGATAGCGAGACGGTGCTGGTAAGTTTGGCGCAGTTGATTGTGCCTTATTTAGGCGACTGGTGTGTTATTAATGCAGTCGATGCCTACCAAACTTGCCGGTGTGTTGCTGTTGCCCATAAAGACCCCGCCAAAGAAAATTTAATTTGGCAATTGCAGCAGCGCTATCCTGTCGAAGCCGATGGATCTTATAGCTATTTAAAGCCTTTGAATAGCGGTGGCATCAACAAGTCGGATGAAATTTATGTGGAGTTTGGGATTTCGGATCAACAACTTCAAACTCTGGCCGTTGATGCGGAACATTTCGCCTTGTTGAAAAAGCTAAATTTTCGCTCGTATATTTGTTTGCCGTTGCGTTTAGGTCAGCAAAGTTTTGGCTCAATATTGTTTGTGCTTTCTGACAAAAACCGCCGTTATTCTCCAGCCGATTTAACATTGGCTGAAGACTTAGGCCATCGCACGGCTTCGGCGCTGGAAAAAGTGCAACTCTACCGCGAAGCACAACAAACGAGCAAGAATTTATCTCAGGTGATTTTGGTGTTAGACCAACAGCAACAGCAACTACGAACCCTGCAACGGCTGACGAATTTGCTTAATCAAAGCCTGACTGATTTGCCTGGGTTGTTGCAGGTAATGGTAGATGCCGTTTGTGAGTCGGTTCCGGGGGCGATGTTTTGCTTGATTGTTTTGCATAACCCTGCAACAAATCGCCTGGAGTTGGTGGCGACTGCGGGCACCGGCACTGAACATTTACCGCTGAGAATGCCGCTTTATACCGAAGATGGTTTACTCTCAACGGTGTTTTCTACCGGCGCGTCTAGTCTTTTGCGCCATTCGGAACCGGGAGACGATGGAGAGGGTGTGGAGTTGCCGGCGGCGGTGTATGGTGTGCCGATTGAATCTGCCCAGGCGGGCCGGTTGGGAGTCTTGGCAACGGGGAACTGGAATGATCCGCAGGCGTTTGATTATGAAATGTGGCAGCAATTGTTAGTAGCGGTGGGAGAACAAGCAGCTATTGCGATTAATAATGCCCGTTTAATTCATATTTTGGAAGAACGCGAAGAATTAGTTGCTGAGCAAAATCATATTCTGGCGTCTCAAAATAAAGAACTTGCCCACCAGCGCGAACATATTCAATTACAAAATTTACAATTGTTGCAAGCAGCCCGCTTAAAAACGCAGTTTTTGGCAACGATGTCGCACGAACTCCGCACGCCATTAAATGCCATTATTGGCTTTGCTCAATTGCTGTTACGCAACCGTAGCTACGAATTACCGGCGCCACAACAGGACATGGCGCAGCGGATTTTGAATAATGGCAAGAGTTTGTTGATGCTTATTAATGATATTCTCGATTTGTCAAAAATTGAGGCCGGTATTCGGGATGTGAAACCCGAAACTTTTGAAATTACGCACCTAATAAATGCCACTGTTCAGCAATTTAAACCCCAAGCGGAAGAAAAAAATTTAACCTTGGCATTCCGCAGCGAAAATTTACAAAATCATTGGGTGTTTTTAGACAAATCTTGTTTGCGACAGGTGTTAATTAATTTGGTTTCTAATGCTATTAAGTTTACGGATGCTGGCTCGGTTGAAGTTGAAGTCAGCGATCTTGAACCGAACCGCGTAGAAATTTTGGTCAAGGATACCGGCATTGGTATTTCTGAAACGGAGTTAAAGCACATTTTTGAGGCTTTTCGTCAGGTAGACCAAACTTTAACGCGCCGGTTTCCGGGGACTGGTTTAGGATTGGCAATTACTGATTCTTTGGTACAGCTTATGCGGGGGACGATTTCTTTAGAAAGTACGCTGGGAAAAGGTTCTCTTTTTAAGATTATCTTACCGCGTCACAGTTAATTACAAAACCCCAGTTTTGCAGAAAAACCGGGGTTTAAAAAGGCGTTTTTAATTAATCGCGGATGAAGTCATCGCGTAAGTTATTGGGTGTATCATCTGGCATTTGGGGAGCAACGGCGGGGTTAGACAATATTTCTCTGGGATCTCCCAAATAACCACCGGAATAAACTAAATCAAGGGGATCGATAATCCGAGGTTCCGATGAGTCTGGTTCGGTTTGTTTATTTTCTTTTTCAGCCGGTTTGTCTGATTTTTTCGGCATGGTTTTTACCTCTATTTAAAAAATCTCTATTTTTGAGTTTAGAGGGCTTTTGAGGCGATTCTACACTCCCAAAAGAAAGAGATTGCAGCAGGGGCCGGTTATTTTAACCTTTGATTTGAGTCGAGATTATGTCTAATTCTTGAACAGATGACTTGGCTGCATAAAGGCAAAAGTTGTTAATTTTTTCCGAAGGTTTTGATATGTTGTCACTGTTTTGGCTGAGTTCATCAGCATTAAATAGAGATAACTGTTGAGGTTCTTGATCAGATTGATTAGAAAGCTTAGATTTATTTTGGCTGACAAAATCTCCCATCCGCTCGCAGCCTTTGGCAAAACGTCGTAAAATTGTTGAAATAGCTTCGGGACTATTATCTATTCCTATCCACCGGCGTTCTAACTGCGAGGCTACTGCTAAGGTAGTTCCCGAACCACAAAAACAATCCAAAACCAAATCCCCAGGGTTTGAGGATGCTTGAATAATTCGAGCCAGTAAATCTGGGTTCTTTTCTGTAGGATAGCCGGTGATTTTAATATTTTGATTGTGAGCATCTCGAAACTCAAGCCAAATATCTTGGACGGCAATTCCGTTACTTTCATCCAGGTAAATTTTCCTTCGCGGATTGCCATTACTTGACCAGTAAATTTCCCCGCGTGCGTCCATTTCATCTAGGGTTTTTGGCATAAATTGCCAGTGTTTGCCTGGGGGTGGATTCATTCCTCGCCAAGGTTTGCCGGTTTCCCCATTTCTTACGCCTGGCGCATGGAGGGGAACTTTTTTATATCTTCTGCCGGTTTCTTTTTCGACATATTCATATTCTTTGAGTGCTCGTTCTTCCGTCCACTGGTCGAGAGGCCGGTTCCAAACATAGTTATCTGATTTTGTGTAAAATAAGATAAAATCAGATATATTTCCATAAGTTTTGCGGGTGTAGTTTTTGGGATTACATTTCTTGCGGGTAATCCAATTACGAAAATTACGAGAACCAAAAACCTCATCCATAATGATCTTGATGTGAAAAGCCATGTTTTCATCAAGATGGACATAAATCGAGCCATCCTCAGCTAATAACTCTCGCAAGAAAATCAATCTTTCTCGCATAAATTCAATGTAATGAGAGCCTTTTAGCAAATCTGAATAAGCATTCATTTGAGAGCGAGATTGAAAGATACTGTTGGTAGCGAAAGGCGGATCAATGTAAATTAGTCTGACTTGGCCGCGAACTGTAGTATCGTTAAATAAAGATGCCAAAATCGGTAAATTGTCACCAAAGTAAAGTCGGTTTTCTAACTCGTCATCTTTTCTTTGATTTTCTAGCCATATCCTCACACATTCCGCCGGCGCTGTTGCCAAAATTTCCGACTCAGAAAGTTTCCCAGCATAGGAAAGGCAGACATCTAAATTATTCGGTGAAAGGCTTTCCGAAATATTGCCGTAACCTTGTGTTTTGGGGATGCCGGTTGCCATTTTAACTCCTTGTTTTAAGAACGAAGCCACTCAAGGGTAATTCGTTCAGGAACCATTCGCAGCGTTAAGACTATAATTTTATCAGGCGAACTTCTCTCGATATTGGCGTAATCATTCCACATTGACCCTAACAAAAGACCAGGCCCATCGTTCAAAAAAATTATCTTAGTTTTTAAGTTATGTTGTTCTGTATATCTAAAAATTTCATCTGCACAACTGCGATAACCTCCAGTTCTATCATCTTCTTGAGCGCCACCTCGATCCGAATCATATCTCGCTAATCCGATTGCTAAAATTTCGCGCCCATTAACATCATAAATCACAAAATCGACTGGCCGTGTGGGATTAGGATAATCTTTAAAAATCTTTCCCATAAAAATATCTTTTCCTGCTCGTTCTGGGCCTCGAATTGGTAATTCAGGAAAGTGCAAACGAAATAAAGAAAAAAATCTTTCTGTCAAGTCATATCCTTTTTGTCCGCGACTTTTATATTCCCATAATAAAGCACACATCGCTTCATCTGGAATTGGCCGACTCATAAAAGCCGCTTGCACTTCTTGCACCGGCCTAAATCTGCCTCCAAATTGCTTAGATATATCGGTTGCTTTTTTCTTTCGTCTGAGCATTTCCACAGGGATTTCAGGGCTGACATATTTGCGAAAAACTCGATATAGTTGCACCCGCATCCATGCGTTAGGAACCTCAGAAATCTGGAGGAACAAGCGCACCGATGATTCAGAAGTTCTCAGCAATTGGCCAAACATTACCAAAACTGGCTCGTAAAGTTGGCAAGCTACTTGCAAAATATCTGGATAATATTCTCCTGTCGTCAACGTTACCCAGTTGTGTCCATCCACTTTATAATCTGCAAAGGAATTACGCGGGCCTGAAGTCATCTTTTGTTTTTATTCCAAATCTTTTTAAATTCTATCCCCTACGGCATCCACTCAAAAACCACACCCACCCGACTATCCTTTTCTTCTGGTGCATTTTGTTTTTGAATATCGGCAGAAATGCGGAAATTTTTCGTCACCGCATACCCCACAGAAAGCGTTGTTATCCCCACATCTTCGCCACTCCCCGGTTTCACCCAAGTTTGAGTCAAAGACAAATCCGCCGCACCTCCCCGCGACAAAACCACCATTAACCGGCCACCCAAATTCACCCCATCTCGCTCATAACTATCGGTTTGTAAATTTCTATATCCCACCACCGGCCCAAAATTTACATAACTCCCCAAAGGACGTAAATAATATTGCAAACTTGCCCCAAAACTTCTATATTCCCCATCAAAAGAACCCTGAAAATCGCCACTCAAACTTAACCCAGACTTGCCAATAAAAACATCCTCAACCCCAACATTAAAACCGGCTCTTTCCCCAGCAGGAAACTCAGAAAAACCCAACCTCAAACGAGTCTTAAAACTCGGATCATTCTCGATATCTTCCAAAACATCTGGCACCTTATCCAACCACCGCTGCAAAACCGGACTACTCTCTATCGTTTCTGCCGGCAAACCCAAATCTTCCGCTAAACACCGCCCCTGCCATCCCAAAACCACCCAACCCACAACAACCATCCAAAACCGCATAATCCCCTCCCAAAGCGTCAAAAACCCCTCAATACCACAAAAAAAACGGTTCTACCCAAAGCAGAACCGCAAGACGAACTAACAGAGGAGCGAAACCGGAAACCTAACGAACTACCTCCTGCAACGTGCTACCGCACAGTTGCTACCGGAGCGGATTCAATCGGCTTCATGAAGTAAAGCCGTCCTAACTGCCAGACGTTAGAGAGGTAGCAGGGCAGTTTTTGGCAAAACTTCACAATTGTAGGCGCATCCGATTTAGCAATCTCCGACAGTTTAGCATTATTTGCCACACAAGTGTCGAGACGCTGGTAGAATTCAGGATTCTCCACATCTAAAACTACGGGGAAAACACGAGATGCAGTATCATTCGTTTTCTTAATTACTTCGATATCATAATCACGGGCATTCAAACCAATCGACTCATAAAACCCGTAACGCTGAATATCATTTAGATACATTGTTGCAAACACAGACAGCAAGAAGAACCGGCTCCAAAGTTTAGCCGTCCAATCATTCAACATTTGCGGCTGTGCTCGCATGATTGCATCAAAGAAATCGCCGTGCCGGTTTTCATCTTGGCACCAATTTTCAAAGAAACGGAAAATAGGGTAAATACGATTTTCAGGGTGTGCTTCCAAATGCCGATAAATCGTGATATACCGCCAATAACCAATTTTCTCAGACAGATAAGTTGCGTAGAAAATAAACTTGGGCTGGAAGAAAGTATATTTCTTATTTTTCGTCAAAAAGCCCAAATCCAAACAAATATTAAAATCCGACATTGCTTTATTCAAAAAGCCGGCGTGACGAGCTTCATCACGAGACATCAAATTAAAGCACTCTGCCAAAAGCGGACTTTTATCTTTGATCCGCCGTCCGAGTTCTTTATAAAGCAAGAAACCCGAAAACTCCGCCGTACAGGAACGCTCTAAAAACTCAACGAACAGTCGGCGAGTTTCCCCATCAATATGATCCCAAGATGTCTCAAACTCGGCATCGCGTACAAAGTGATTGCGGTTATAGTCAGCGCGGAACTCTTCGAGAATGGCTCTCAGTTCGTCTTCATTGGCCGAGATATCCATCTTGGCCATTGCGTCAAAGTCAGTCGTGTAGAACCGAGGAGTCAAAATCGTATCTTTGGCTGGGATTTTTACTCCGGGCCGCAGTTCTTCATAGCCTGGTTTTTTGAGGGAATCTACCATAACTGTGTTTGGGCTCTTATTAAGTGTTTTTTGCCTTGAGTTGAGTGTGGCCAGATGGCTTGTGCGACTTTGCGTGTCTATCCTACGAAATATAGCTTACCAGTGGTTCTAGGTGCAAAGACTTTTAATTTCGTTAAGAGTTAATACACGCTGTTAAGTTTTGTAAAAATTTTGCTGTCAACGGCCCCAGCGCTCACAACAGTGAGAAACATAGAATAGCAAGAAACCTCTCACCTTTTGACGGTTTCCCTATCGCGGTCTTTTTCAGCTTATGTCACCATAAAACAAGAACCTCAGCAAACACAAGAGTCATCCCAAAGCCCTTAATTCCCAAACTTAAATCCGCTAATCTAAAATCTAAAATCGTTATGTCCTATTGCCTCAACGCCCACTGCCAAAAACCCCAGAACCCCACCGGCGCTGTATTTTGTCAAACTTGCGGCAGCAAAATGCTTTTAGCCGACCGTTATCGTGCCTTAAAACTCATTGGCAGCGGTGGTTTTGGCAGAACCTTTTTAGCACAAGACGAATATAAACCCTCAAAACCCCGCTGCGCCATTAAACAATTTTCTGCCAGCGATCTCGGCACCGGCACCCTCAAAAAAGCCACCGAACTATTTCATCAAGAAGCCAAACAACTCGAACAACTCGGCAGCCATCCCCAAATCCCGCAATTACTAGCGCATTTTGAACAAGAAGGACGATTGTACCTTGTTCAAGAATACATCGCCGGCCTCACCCTCGCCCAAGAACTCGACCAACACGGGCCCTTTAATGAAACGCAAATCAAAGCTTTATTAAATGACCTCTTGCCGGTTATCCAATTTATCCACAGTCACAACATCATCCACCGCGATATCAAACCCGAAAATATCATCCGGAGATTACATGACAATAAACTTGTCTTAGTAGACTTTGGCGGCGCAAAACACCTCACCGGCACATCTTTAAACCGCACCGGCACCAGTATCGGGTCTGCCGGTTATGCTTCCCCAGAACAAAACTTTGGCAAAGCCGTATTTGCCAGCGATATTTATAGTTTAGCCGTTACCTGCATTCACCTCCTCACACAAATTCCGCCCTTTGACTTATTTGATAGTCGAGAAGGCGAATGGGTATGGCGCGATTATTTAGTTAATAATTCTGTCAGTCCAAAACTCGGACAAATTCTCGATAAAATGCTGCAAACTGCCATTAGCCGGCGCTATCAAACCCCAGGCGAAGTTTTAGCAGACTTAAACGCAAAACCTGTTCTTTCCCCCCCGCCGCCGCCACAAATTACAGCCTTGCCAGCCATACCCCAAGAAAACCGTCAAACCCGCATCGGTGTTAGCTATGCTCTTTGGGCGGCTGGGTTTGTTGGCTTCGGCGGACTGCATCGATTTTATAACGGTAAAGTTTTCAGCGGTATTGTTTGGTTTTGCACTTGGAATTTATTCGGATTAGGTCAAATTATTGATGCGTTTTTAATCCCCGAAATTGTCGATCAATACGATCACAAAATGCGTGAAAAAATTGGCTTATCCTCTGGCGGCGTTCCTCTAAATCAACCCATAGGAATTGCCCAAACTTATAAAGTTTCTAATCGTCAAGAAACAATTGTAAAAATTCTCAAAGCCGCCAGTGCTAGAGGAGGCAAACTATCAGTAACTCAAGCCGTTATGGACACCGGCCTTGATTTTCTCGAAGTGGAAAACTTATTAAAAGAAATGGCAGTTGCCGGTTATGCCAAAGTTTCTAACGACCGAGGTGTGGTTATTTACCGTTTTACAGAATTATAAAAAATTCTCACTTGTCCTTTGTCTCTTAGTTGAGATTTTTTCGCCTAACTTAATAACAATTACCAATGAAGGTAGGGGCCGCTGATTTTGTGACGGCCCCCAAACCAATGACTTTTGACTTTTGACCAATGACAATTAAACTAATTCAAAGCCAGCCATTTTTGAGCATTGAGACGCTGAACAACGCCAAACACCATCAGATCGAGAGTAATTCTACGTTCATCAATTAAAAATGGCTCAACCGTGCTAGGTTTAGAACCGCTATCCGAGCAAGAAAACCCACGCGGCCCATTAATATCAGCCTTCGGGAAATAAAGGTTAAACTGACGCTTGCCATTTTGCCACCGGCCTATCACTTGCCAGCAGTCCTCAGCACTCATACCGACAACCGGAATTTTTTGCTTTTCCAAACTTACGAAAGCATCATCTAACCCTTGTTTAGCCAAAGCATTTTTCAGAGCCGGCAAATAATCTTGCTGGATAAACTCTTCAAAAGGCTTATCCTCCAGCGCGGGTGCTTTTTCTTTTTTCGCTTTGGCCGGTGCAGCTTCCCCGTCTGCCGGTTTAGCTGCTGCTGCTTTCTTCGCTGCTGCCGGTTTGGCTGCGTTTACATTCGTTTCAGAAGAAACAGCGGTGGGATCTGGTGCATTTGCAGAAGGTAGAGCCGAAGCTTCTGGAGAGTCCGAAGAAGGCGCATTTTCCAGCGAAACACTGGGGGCCGTTTGGTCTGCCGTTGTTGGTGGTTGCTCAGGGGTGCCCTGATCTTTCGTTTCTTCTGACATTTTTTTTGCCTGAGTTGTGAGATGAGTTCTGTTTTGAGATCCTACCAGGATCAACCGCCGGCCACCGCAGGAACGATGCTCACTTCATCCCCATCTTTAAGCGCGGTATCGGTGCCTTCCAAAAAGCGGATATCTTCGCTATTTACATACCAATTAACAAACCGGCGCGGTTGACCGCTTTCGTCACAAAGTCTGGCTTTAATCCCCGGACAAGTTTGTTCAAGAGTTTCGATCAATTCCGAAATTGTACCCGCGCTACAGTCCACAGTGGCTTGATTGTTAGTTAAGTTTTGCAGAGGTGTGGGAATTAAAACTTTAATAGACATGGTAATGATCAGTGGTTAGGGTTGTGTTTTTGCCGGCAGGCGTCTTTTTGCTTTTGCATTATCAACGCCTACCGCCGCTTTGTTGTTTGAAATTAAACTAAAACTTGTTGCCATTCGAGGCGGTCGAGGGTGCGTGAGCGTTCCCAGGCGCGCTCAAAGCTGTCCAGTTTTGGCTCAATCGTAAGCGGTTCGCCAATGTAGCCATGTACGGCTTCTTGGGTTTTGAGGCCGTTGCCGGTGATATAAACAACGGTGGTTTCTTCGGGGTCAATTTTACCAGCTTCCACCAATTTTTTGAGGGTGGCGATGGTGGTTCCACCGGCAGTTTCGGTAAAAATGCCTTCAGTTTCGGCTAATAATTTAATGCCTTCAATAATTTCGGCATCGGTGACAGATTCAATATTGCCGCCGGTTTTCTTGGCAATTTCTACAGCATAAATTCCATCAGCGGGGTTGCCAATAGCAATCGATTTTGCAATGGTGCTGGGTTTGACCGGCTTGATAAAGTCTTTGTTTTCGCGGAAGGCGGTGGCGATGGGTGAGCAGCCTTCGGCTTGAGCACCTGAAAAACGCACGGCTTTGTCTTCTACTAAGCCAACTTTGACGAATTCTTGGAAGCCTTTATAAATTTTGGTGAACAGCGAACCAGAAGCCAAGGGCGCAACGATATGATCTGGCAATTTCCAGCCTAGTTGTTCGGCGACTTCGTAGCCAAGGGTTTTTGAGCCTTCGGAATAATAAGGGCGTAAATTAATATTGACAAATCCCCAACCTTGTGTATTTGCTACTTCACAGCAGAGTCGGTTTACTTGGTCATAGTTACCATGTACAGCCATAACCGTAGGGCCGTAGATCAGGGTTCCTAAGACTTTACCGGCTTCGAGGTCTGAGGGGATAAATACGCAGCATTCGAGGCCGGCGTGGGCGGCGATAGCGGCGGTGGAGTTGGCGAGGTTGCCGGTGCTGGCGCAGGATACGGTGGTAAAGCCTAGCTCTTTGGCGCGGGTGAGGGCGACTGAAACCACCCGGTCTTTAAAGCTGAGGGTTGGCATATTGACGGCATCGTTTTTGATGTAGAGGTTTTTGATGCCGAGGCGACGGGCGAGGCGGTTAGCTTTTACCAGAGGCGTCATGCCGGTGCCGACGTCGATGGGGTTGTCGGTTTGCACCGGCAAAAAGTCACGATAACGCCAGATCGAGTTGGGGCCGGCTTGGATGGTTTCGCGGCTAACGCGAGAGCGGATACGTTCGTAGTCATATTTCACTTCCAGAGGCCCAAAACACAATTCGCAGACATGGGTAGCTGCGGCTTCGTATTCCGCTCCACATTCTTTACATTGCAGGCCGGTGAAACAAGCTGCGGTGGTGCCGGTGTGTTGGGTTTGTTTTTCAGTCGCCAGTGTCATTGGTGAAACCTCTGTCAGTGTAATAGCTCTACGGTTTTGGGGGGTAACCCAATCTCAAGACAAAAAGATAGTAACACAGCCTACCAATCGCGTCAAACATACCCGACTTTTTTTGTCGGGATTTGTCCATTGCTGATTAGTCAAAGAAAAAAAACGGGAGTTTGGGGGGTGGGGAAAAAATTTTTGGCTTATCCCCCACTCACCGGCGGAATAAGAACAACCTCATCACCTTCTTGTAGTAGAGTTTCAGGGCAAACAAATTCCAAATTAACCCCGAAACGAGTAACGCTGCGCCATTTTTCGAGATCGGGGTGTTCGCGGAGGATGTAGTCAAGAACAGCTTCCACTGGACTACCGGCCGGTAGTTGCAGCTTTATTTCCGGTACTCCGTAGGCTTCTTGATAAGCCGCAAAAAGTTTAACCGTCAGGGAAATTAAATTTTCCGACATATTAATACACCAATAACAAAGCAATCTTATATTAAGTTTTCTGCGGCTACCAACTCACAGAACTATACTCCAGCTTTGAATTGATTTTAATTTTGCCCTTTTGTGCCTTGTAGCAAACAGCGCAAAGTTCCTAAATTAATAAACTGTTCTTCCAAAGCCGGCACCTCAATTTCAAAGCGGCAAAAACCCTCTTGATATTTCACCTCAGCATTATACTTTCCTGGGAGAATATTCTCTAAATAAAATTCTCCCAAATTGCCTAAAGGCGACATCATTTCCTTATCCCCAACTTTTACCCGTAATTCTCCATAGCTGGGAGAAATTGATTTGCCTGTAGCATCTTCAATCAAAATTTTACCCACAAAATTTTGTACTTTAACTAAACCAAATTCAACAATTCCCCCAGCGCGCGTAGGAACCGCCACATTTTGAGAGGATTTATCAATCGTATAATTTAAAGGGATATCCTCAGTAGTAATACTAATGCGATTACTGTAATAAGGCAGCAAATTTGTTACGACTAAATTTCCCTGGGAATTAGTCCTGCCAACTTCATTATTATTTAAGTAAACTCGCACTCCCTCAATACCGGGTACTCTCACCAGCACATAGCTATTTTCTAAAGGACGAGATAAGAAAGGAGAACCCCCAATCCATGCCACACCTCCAGCAGCATTCAGCGATAGAGAATTATTATCACCCGCATTGTAGTAATTCAATTCATAGCGTCCGAAATTCGTCTGATAAAGCAATGTAGCATCGTTTGTATTCACCTCATTTTGAGTTTGGGCGCGCAAGCGATAACCAAAACCATTATTACTAGAAAGCGGGTTTTCTAAACTGGCAGTAATTGTAGCCTGATCATTTTGATTTTGATAACCAATACTGCCGCTCGTGTTATTTCCAAAAAAGTAAGATAATCCCACATAAAGGCTATTATCTAATCCTTGGCTCGGCTGGTTAGCCTGACTTGCAGAAATAAACACATTCATCTTAGGAGCAACACGAATGCTGCTGAATAAAGACAAGCGATTACGAAACTCGTCTTCATCCCTAAGTTTACTAGCGGAATACTGGGCTGTTAAACTCCCAATATTACCCAAGGGTAAACCAACTTGGACGCTAGTTTCTAACAGCGGTCTATCTGTAGTTGTATCCAAGCTAGAATGAGCATAATGGCTGCTAAAAGTGCGAACAGCCCCACTAAAACTAAACCCCGTTGCTATATAAGAATAACCCAATAAACCGGCATAACCATTCAATCCTTCTGAGCTACTAGCGGCGGCTGCTAAATCAAAAGTACCTAGAGAAGTTCTAAGCGTCATATCTCCGCCGCCACTGATTAAATTAGATGTCGCTTCCAGACGCATCCCAGCCGTCAAAGAGTCTGTTAAACCTTGGCGATAGCGGCTCGAAAAAGCCAAGGAATCATAACTAAAACTCTCATTGAGGCTGTTTCTAATAAAACCCAAATTAAAGCTATAATCAGAAAGCCCGACTTGGAGAATCCCCGGCGAAAAATAAAACGGGGTTGTAATTTCTTGTTCTCTGCCAAAAGCATCACGGATAATTAACCGCGTTGTACTGCTACCGGCAGGAATTGGTAAATTTCTCAGTTCAAATTGTCCGGGGGGTAGTTGTTCACGACGTAACAAAACTCCATTAGAATAAACTTCAACAGTAGAAGGCGTTGTCACCGCACCTTGTAAGCCAAAGGGCTGTGTGGTAGTCAAATAAGGATCGAGACTAAAATCACGGGT
The DNA here is from genome assembly GCF_025370775.1 of Ancylothrix sp. D3o. NCBI lineage: Bacteria > Bacillati > Cyanobacteriota > Cyanophyceae > Oscillatoriales > Microcoleaceae > Ancylothrix > Ancylothrix sp. D3o. The sequence continues at coordinate 63,586 of NZ_JAMXEX010000009.1, forward strand.
AAAACTGATTCCCCCAATTAAAGAACTACCTCCTAAATTTCCCATTTGAGTGAAAGTATCTCCGACAACCCAGCGGTTGAGAGCATCGGGATTTCTGAGGGTTAAATTTGTTAAGCCTCGTGTAAAATTGCCTTCGGAACTGCCAGAAAAACTGCTATAAAGCAAGTTATTTTTGCTTGCTAAACCAATCTCACCAAACGCCGAAAGGCTCCTCGTGTTTTCCTGTAAATCGCGGGCGTTGATAGAGTAGTTTAAGAAGGCGCTGGTGTCTTGGGTATAAATGACGCCGGTGGGGCGTTTTTGCTGGACATCGCGGATAGTTGTACCTAGTAAACCACTGGCTGCTGTTATTCGCAACGCTAAGGCTTTTTCGTCTAATTCATAAGTGATAGTCGGGGCAAGAGAAGCAAGGGAAATATAAGTTTCGCCTTCGATTATTTCTTCTTTGCCGGGGGGTAAAGTTAAACCGCTTTTTTGCAAATCAGAGACTGGGATGAGTACGTCATTAGGGCGGAGGATAATTAAGACTTGCCCCTTTGATACTAAATTAATAGTCAGGTCAAAAAAAGCACGTTGATCTGAGGCTGCAAAGGCTAATGTCGGGGAAATTACCAACGCTAATACTGCCCCAACAACTATAGGAAGCTGCATTAAAAGTTGATTGTAATATTGATGATATCTGTATAAGTACCAGCCCTAACATTTTGACCGGCAGGAATTGCCCCCTGAATCGGGAGAGTAACTGTTAATACATTATTCCTGACAATAGTTGTGGTGCCATTCGTTCCGTCGCCCCAAATAATCGTTCTACTGGCATCCGTAAAAATATTATAATTGAGCGATTCGTTGGCATTATTCCGCATTTGCCTGGGGTTAAAAGTTGGGGCATTTCCCCTAGTTAAGCTGGTAGTAACTGACTGCACTGTTGAATTTCCGGGGGATGTGCAAGCAATCTGCAAACTGCTGGATGCCGTTAGGGGAGTAGTGGAAAAAACATCGTAGAAGCCAAAGTTTAATGGTGAGGGTGTGATGGTACAACTGCGGTTTGGATTTTGAGCAAAACCGGGCAAGGTTGCTGCTAAATTAGTGGTGATCACCACTCCTGCAAAAACTAAAATTTCTTTGAGCTTCATAAAATTTTTGTTGTTGGTTTTTTAGGATAATAAAAGCCGAAGGGCACGAAAAAACAGCCATGAAAATTTAAACTTTATTTCAGGTATAATTAGAGGGTATTGATAGCTTGAGGAAAGTAATTATTTACAAACTCCGTTAGGAGTTTCTATTTTCTCGGTGAAATTTAGCGGCTTTCCCTGTTCTGGATCGATTTGTACTTCCACTCCCACAGACGTGATAGCGCTGCAATTTTCTTGAGGTAATTCTTCTTGAAAATTTCTCCGGCTGCCGGCCAAAATATAACCACCGCCCAAGTCGCCTTGAAACATGACTTTTCCGGCTGAATCGTAACCTTTAATAGCAATAGAAGATGTTAAAAGATGCACGTTTCCGGTGCTGCTAACAACCAAGGAAACTTTATTTTTCTGCACTGTTAATTGGTCAATTTTACCATCTTTAATCGGTTGAGCCGGTGCGACAAAAATGGGAATGCCAACTCGGACTAATAAGTTAAGCTGAACTCCTTGGCTTGGCGGGGGCGTTTCTCCTTGAGTTCCTGGGGTTGGCAACTGTTGTATAAAGACTCGATAAGTACGCTCTTTTGTAGTTGGAGGAACCCTCGTTCCTACGCGCAGCAAGCGTGTTTCTCCTCCAGCCATTTCAAATAGTTGGGGAAATGCAATCACATCCTGGGTTTCACTAAGCTGCATTTCTCCTTGTTCGTTTTGCTCCCAAGCGCTTACGGAGAGTTGGAAGCGTTGCCGGTTGGGGCTTTCATTTGTGATTTGGAGTTCTTGGCTCTGAGCAGAACCGCCCAAATAAACTCGAATTGGCAGAACACTAAAGGACTGTGCAAGCGCAGGTTTTGGGTTGCCGAGTGCCCACCCTCCCCACAGCAGTGCTGCTAGGGCTATGCTTTGAAAACGGTACTTAAATAACAAAGCCAAACTCCACTCAACAGTTAATACTAGGTAAGCAAGTTTACATAGTGTACCCAAGACTGAAAACAGACTAAAGATAGAACATCCTCAGCCTGTTTTCACTAAATTGTCGTATTAGCTTGGGAAGAAATTTTTCCTCAAAGCAAACTAATAGTTAACTGTGATATTCACTGTATCCGTGTAAGCGCCGCCAGGGATATCTTGACCTGCTGGTATTTGACCGTAGATTACGATAGCGCTGGAGCCTGCTGTGAGAGCGCTAGTTCGAGAAGTTGAGGTATCAGGGACAACGCCGTTAGTAGCACCAGTCCCCCACACTGAAGTACGGCCAGTATCTTTATAAAGCTGATATCCCAAGAAGTTTGTCCCCTGTGCCATCCGGCGGGTGGTATTGAAGTTTTGGCCATTGTCCAAGTCGATAGAAGTTGGCCTTACCCCCGGAGTACAGAAAACAGGTAACGCAGTTTGTGCATTCAGAGCAGCGGTTTCATTGGCAGTCACAGGGTCATACTGGCCAAAAGGCAAAGTTAGCCCACTAGGGTTAATTCTACAGTTGCCTTGAACGGTGGCTGTGACTTTAGCGTACCTGTAGCAGGAGAGACTTGAGCGAAAACCGGCCCACTCACAGCCAAAGTAGTTAAAAGTGCGGTACCGGCAGAGAGGGCCAAAGGATTGCGGAAAAGGGATTGAAGAGATTTTAAGTTCATAACCTATTGCACCTGGGATCTTTTTGGGGATATTAAAAGAGTTACTCAGAGTCTGCCGCTGTTCTTGAGTTTGTGGCTCAATCGGTCTGAGGCGGCTTTTTTGCTCTCAGGCTTTCAGTGGTTTTGCAGAAAACTGCTGAGTACCCTCGAACTTTCACCGCTATCTCTCCGTGTTTTCACTATCCTACTTTAGGAATACTTAAATAGCTCTACGGATTGATTATTTTACAAAAAGAATATATAACCTCCGCAAAATCTCTTACTTTTGAGGGATTGTGCAAAGTTTCGGTAAAGTTAAGCGTTGATCAAAGCGGCCCAAGAACAACCGATCAGGGCATTAAAAAATGGCCCCATAATTGATATGTTTGGTTGATTTTGGAATTGAACAAAAAAAAATAACCTGTTACTTGAAACTTGTAACAGGCTCTCCTACCCAGGTTTTGAGGTTTTGTCCTCAAATTTTTTGCTTTGACAAAAGTAAGGTTTTGTGGTATGAGGCGGAAACTAACCTTGACCGTTGCGATGGGCAAACTTTGATTTTTTTAGGAATTTTCTGTATTAATTTTAGTTTTTCTAATATCCTCTCGCGGATCAACGCTTGTGGTGGCAAATTGTGGGCCCACCGGCGCATTGCTGGGGCTATCATAAATGGCCCATTCTTGGATACCACGCAAGCTTAAGATTAATTCGGCTTGGTTAATTTCCTTTGCTGTTCCTTCCACCATTATTAAATAGTGTCCGTGCGAAACTAGCTGATTGTAAATGTGGGCCCGTTGTTCGGGGATACCTAAACCCGTGAGTGATCCTATTAAACTGCCGGTGGCTGCACCAATGACTGCCCCGGAAACGGTAGCTGTGAGGGTGGTAGCTAAGGCACCGGCAGCCAATACCGGCCCTACCCCCGGAACAGCTAAGGCAGCGGCGCCGATGAATAAACCTGTGGCGGTTCCTAGTGCACCACCGGCAAGGGCACCGGTTTTTGCGCCTGTGGCAAGTTCTGTAGCACTGCTGGCATTTGTTTGTGGGTTGGGGGAGTTTTTGGCAACAATAGAAACTTTTTCCATGCTAAAGCCAGAAGCTTTGAGTTCTTGGAGGGCATCTTCGGCTTCGTTTCGGGTTAAAAATACTCCAATGGCTCGGCTGTGCCGGTTGATTTGCATAGTTGAGTTTGCTTTTTTGCAGCTAATGACTGAGAATTTTTAAACAGCTTTTCTTAATAGTTTTATTTATTTAATTTTGGGAGGTTGGGGATTTTTTTTCATCCGTCTTTTGGAATAATTTAAAACTGAGTAGGCCGGTTGAAGAGGGGCTACAGGTTAGTTTCGCGTCGCCATGAGGGAAATAAAACAGAATCCGGGGGTTAACCATTTAATTCTCTATTAAAGCCGCCGATTAAAATCAGCGTCTACAGGAATAAAACCCCCGGAGGGGGTTAGCTGTTTAATTAGATAGTCCGTAGGACTTTGTGCGGGTAGCCACTCTTTAACCGGTGGTTACTTATTAGATGACCCTTAGTGCAGCGGTGTGCGGTCGTGTACGGTTTCGGGGAAAGGTACACCAGGGGTGCCGGTGGTGGTGGTGGTGGTGGTATGGGCAGTGGTGGTATGGGTGGCGTGTTCCTCTGGCCGGTTATAAACGCCCCATTCTTGAATACCGCGACGATGGAGGACGGTTTCCGCACGCTGGATATCGTCATCGTTGCCATCGACTAATACCAAGTATTCGCCGCGAGAAACGCGGTCATTGTAGACGCGGGCGCGGTCTTCAGGAATGCCTAAGCCAACTAAACCGCCAATTAAACCACCGGTTGCGGCGCCAATGGCGGTACCGGCGAGGGTAGTGGCGAGGGTGGTGGCGGTAGCACCGGCGAGCATGACCGGCCCAACGCCAGGGATAGCCAGAGCGCCTAAACCAACTAACAGGCCGGCGAGGGTTCCCAAGGCTCCGCCGGTGGCGGCTCCTGTGGCCGCGCCTTCGTCAGCTTTGTTGCCTACTGGGTCTTTAACACCAACACCGGCAATGTCATCATGCTTATCGGCGTCGCGGGCAATCACGGAAAGTTTGTTCATCGGGTAGTCTGCACGGCGCAATTCTTGCAGTGCGTCTTCGGTTTCGGCGCGGGTGCGGAAGACTCCGACGGCGCGGCGGTTGGTGCCGGTGACGCGGTTATGGGCGTGGCTGGCATCATAGACGCCCCATTCTTGAATACCGCCGCGATGGAGGATGGTTTGGGCACGTTGGACATCAGCTTCGCTGCCTTCAACAACGACCAGGTAATCGCCGCGAGAAACGCGCTCATTATAAACTTTGGCTCTGTCTTCGGGGACTCCTAAGCCAACGAGGGCGCCGACTAATCCGCCGGTGGCTGCTCCGATGGCTCCGCCTAGGAGGGTGTCTGCAAGGATGCTGGCGAGGGCTCCACCGGCTAATACGGGGCCAATGCCAGGGATCGTGAAGGCGGTTAGGCTACCAATTAAGCCTATTAATCCGCCGGTGGCTGCTCCGGCTACGGCGCCTGCTTTGGCTCCACCGGCTACATTGTCTTCTTTGGGTTTGTCGCTGACTCCCACGCCGCCTACGCTGTGGCCGGCTTCTGCGTTTTTAGAGATGACGGATACGCTCGTCATGGGGAAACCAGAGGTTCTAAGTTCGCGCAAGGCTGCTTCGGCTTCGCGGTAGCTAGAAAAGACGCCGACTGCTCGTTTTGTAAGTCCTAATGTCATTTTTTTCTCCAGTATTTACTTTTTTTTAGGTTTCGATCAATCCAGATTTATTTATCTGTTTCTTGCTATTTTTATTTAGACATTTTTATCAGCCGAATTCATCCTTCGGCAGGGGTAAGCTTTGGTTCTATCGGAAGATAGATAAAGGAAAAATTGGAGATTTAAGGGGTGAGGTGGGCAAGGAACCCACCCTATTTTTTATTGTTTGCTGTTGTCGTTGGCTTTGGGGGTGGCCGGTGCAACAGTTGCTTTCACTTCTACGCTTTTGACTCCTTTAATTTCTTTTGCCAAAGGTTCAATTTTGGCAAGTTGTTCTGGGGTGGGAACTGTACCGCCTACGCTGACTGCGCCATCTTCGGCGTCAACGGTGAGGGAACCTGCGGGGATGTTGACTTCTAGCTTGCTGCGAACTTCCGACGCTAGATCGCCATCGGCTCTGTTTTCTGGGTTGCCGGCTACGTTATTGCGCTGTTCCCGCGCCCGGATGTCTGAGTTGGCTTGGGCTCTGCGGACATCGCTTGTGCCGTCTGCTTGGTTTTTCTGAGCGGTTTCTGCATCGGGGGTTTGGGCCGCTTGTGTGGGTGCGGCTGGGGCGTTGGCGCTGGTTTTTTCGGCCTCAGAGCAAGCAACGGCTCCTACAAGTAAGAAGCTGCTCAGCAATAATGTTGTGATTTTTTTCATGGCTCTCTCCCTCATCGGTTAGCGAAAATAATGGTGATTTGACGTTACATCCTGATTGAATGTTGGTCTTTTTTAGATGCTTTCTCCCCTTGCCAAACCGCTTTACCATTTTTGTTTTTTTCTTTCGTCGGAGCCGGTTTAACAAGATTGCGTAGAAGATGCTTTTTTGAGAAACCGGCCCTTACACTGGGTAAAAACTACTGCTTTTTTTTAGCTAGTGTTTTCTAAAAATGGTTGGAGTTGCTATTTTTTAGCAAGGAGTTGGAATGGAACTTTTTTAAAGTCTACGAACATCCTACAAAATATAGCTTTTCTATTCATCAGTCTGGGGATGTAAGTTGCCTCTCTGTCATTGGAGGGATGGCCGATCATAGATAAAATATTGTTGTCGGCAACCAGGGTAGTGAGGAGGCGCTGAAATAGAGCAACAAAGAGGGAGATTTTGGCCGGGAGATTTTTAATGGTTATTTTGTGGATGAGAACGCTTTTTCAGCGCTCATAACACGACTTCAGAAAGTCGCTTTTAAATATCGTCTTTTGGCATTGTTTATTTTTTGGCTAATCATCTTCGTATTCCACCCAAGAATTAGGGGTTTCAGAAACCCGCACCTTTAATTGCACCTGATCGGGAACTCGTCTTTTTGTTTCTTCATAGATATATTGAGCAATCATTTCTGCGGTTGTTTCATAACCAACCGGCAAAACTTCATTTAAAACACAATGATCTAACCCTCCCTTGCTGACATCTTGCTTGGCCCACCGCAAGGTTTTAAAATCTGCGACCATCACTTCATGGGGACAAAATTCTGAAGAATGAAGTTTATGGGAAGTCGCCTCAATTTGCACCCGATAAGTATGACCGTGCATCCTCCCGCACGGCCCTTTATAGTCTCTAATAAAATGAGCGCTATCAAAGCTAAATTCTGTTGTCAGTTTCCATTTAGGCATCGCTCAATCCTCTCCGTAAAATTTTCACTTATATTTACTAATTTAACTCAAGTTTGCTGCTTGCCATACAGTCGCACAAGAGAAACAAAGCAAGAATTAAGAGCCGATCAGCCAAAATCTATTTATTTTTTGAGAATTGTTTGTTATCATAAATCTTATCTACTGGCTCCTTAAACAGCCCGATCATTCCCTACCCAAACTTTCCACAAGTTAGGAGAATAAAAGATGATTCAAGAATGTGTTTCGACGCTTGTTCAGTCGAGCATCCAGACTCAGCCTGTAACTCAGCTAGAAACGCTAAAATATCGAATGCTAGAGGCGGAAACTTTAGCCGAACTCCACAGCCTGATCACAGATTATTCTGACATGGAGATTAATGAGGTATATCACCGGCTCACCTCCTCGCAACAAAGCCGGCTGGATGCCATTCAACAGCGAGATAGCTTTCACAAAAAGCCCTAGACATTGAAAAAAGCCTGCAAGTGCAGGCTTTGTTTGTATATTCGCTTATACTTGTTACCAAAAGCGACAGAAAACCGGCCACAAGAAAGACTTAACCGGCAGTAGTAATTTGTTCTATTAACTCTTTCAAAACCTCCTCGGCGCGTTCATTATCTATTTGACAAGTGCCGGCATTTTCATGTCCGCCGCCGCCATATTTAAGCATCAACTCGCCTACATTGGTTTTACAAGTGCGGTCAAAAATAGATTTGCCAACAGCAAAAACAGTATTTTGTTTTTTCAAACCCCACATAACGTGCATAGAAATATTGCACTGGGGAAACAAAGCATACACCATAAAACGGTTGCCGGCATAAATCACCTCTTCCTTACGCAAATCTAAAACCACTAAATTTTCGTAAGTTTTCGAGCATCTTTCAACTTGATCTTTAAATTGCTCATCTTGGTCAAAATAAAGATTGTATCGCTCCCGCACATCCGGCAATTCCAAAATTTGATCAATGGTGTGATTACGGCAATAATCAATTAACTCCATCATCAACTGATAATTAGAAATGCGGAAATCTTTAAACCGGCCCAAACCCGTGCGAGCATCCATCAAGAAACTTAACAACTCCCAACCTTTGGGATGTAAAACATCTTGCTTAGAAAACCTTGCCGCATCCGACTTATCCACCGCCGCCATCATTTCTTCGGAAACATGGAGAAACCGCTCTTTTGAGCCATAATAATTGTACACAACCCTGGCCGCCGAAGGCGCATCTGGCTCAATAATATGGTTAGGTTTTTTTTCGGTATTTCTGATAGTTTCGCTCAGGTGGTGGTCAAAGCACAGATAAGCGGCCTCCACATAGGGTAAATTCGTAGTGATATCGCGGTTGGTAATTTCAATTTTTCCATCCTGCATATCTTTAGGGTGGACAAATCTAATCTCATCAATCATTTCTAATTCTTTTAAAAGAACCGCACACACCAGTCCATCAAAATCACTGCGGGTAACTAATCTGTACTTTTGATTGTTCCCAGACATAATAAAACCTCAATCTCGAAGCAGCAAACAATTATCCACCTTGACACTATAGCTTATTGAGCCGGTGCTATCCAAGGGCCGGGTATCAACAATGCCAGAAAAATCATAATTTTTTTGATTTTATCAATGAGGCGGATATCACAAAAAAAATCGCAACCAGACAGCCAACCGGCCCCCCATACCCCTAAGCTGGCTTTCAGGGCCAATTTTGCCAACTTCTGCCAAAAAGCTCCGGATCTACAACCGCAAGCTAGAAAACTAATAAATAGATGCACCCTGATTGATGGCTCTCTGGCAATTTTGCCAGAGTGTTTTTTTTTAAGAAAACAAAAACTATCCTGATAACGTCGGTATCTTATGAACATAGAGAATAGATGCACCCTGATTGACGGCTCTCTGGCAAGCTTGCCAGAGGCTTTTTTTTTGCCTACCAAAACATCCCGATCCCCCCATTTGCGGCCTGAATACTATTAATAAACGTACCCTGATGGATGTTTTTGGCTATCCCCTCGCTGCAAAGCTAGGGGGCTTTTTTTTGTCTAAAACACCCACCCTCGCCCTCCTAAAACAAACGACTTTGCCCCCTTACTTTAATTTTATAAATTGTCGACTTTTGTGTAAATAAAACGCCAATAAATGAATATTTTACTAAGCAAAATTTCGTAAAAGAGCGAGGGCTACAAAGACAATTTCTTTTTTATTAAACATCTTACTTGATAGAAATAATAATGACCCCCTCATCGGCAATTATGGAAACGACCTGTTTGTTTGGCGAAATTTTGGCCTCCCTCACCGGCATCCTCTCAACTCAACTCACTAACGCTGATTTCCTGAATTTATAACGTTCCTTTTTTAGCCTCACTTCTAGGGGGCCACCGGCAAGGCTCCCTACTTTTTGGCTAAAAATTTCTACTTTGGCTTTTTTACAGTGATTTACGTCACATCTTTAAAGGGTTTAAATCACGTTTTATAGCTATTCTAATCACCTATAAGCCCAACTTAAATCACTGGAATTACCAAATATAAATCACAACAAACTAGAGATATAAATCAAGATTTTTTGGCTAAAGGATCACAAGCATACTCAAGAAAAATCACGGGGAAAAAGAAAGAAACCATTGATAATAGAATTATCGAGTTAATGATAAATCATTATGTTATATACTACTGACAAAAAAAATGATTCTGATAGCGGAACGGCGCGAACGTTTCACAAGCCAGAAATCCTTTCGCCCACTGGAAACTTAAAATCTAAAATTCAAAATCTAAAATCCAAAATGGTATTAATTCCCATACTCCTGTTACCCGGTGCAATTGCGGAACTGGTTGCTTCAGCCGCCAGCACAGGATACATCACTCTAGCGGATCGCTACGGGTTGATGGCTGCCGTTTTGGATGAGACACTGCCAGAAGAAGAAAGACTTTCAGTAGACCGGCTCTTACGGGCGATATGTCGAGGCCGGTTAAAAATCGTCAACGAACTTTCTGTCGTCATATAGCAGCCCTCAATAGTCGGCATTTAAAGCCATCTGCCTCAAAATAATTTTTTGGGGGCTGTGAGAACATTTTGCCAATAGCGGGCAGCCGACCGCCGACAGGGTGATGGTAAAAAACTTGTATGGCGTTCTTAGCGATGATTGATATAAAATAAGCTTGTCTGACGGCCAACAATAAAAAAGTTAAACTCAAAAGTGATGGTGGACACTCCGAGACTCCCAGCCAAACTAGGAAGAGCCGAGAGCAAAGAAAATATTAAAAAATGTCAGCTAGCAACGTGGTTATCTTATACAAAAAAATCCAGAGCCAATTGGCTAAAAAACCACAGGAATCAAGCATGGCTGGCAACAAAAACACAGCCCGCAGTCTAGCATTGACCCTCGCCTATGCAGTGTCCGGGATAACAATCATCGGCACATTTGCAGCAGGAATGATGCTATGGGGCTTGTACAACGATTTAAAACAAGAACAACAAAAGAATTTGTTAGCGGTCGCCACGTTTAAAAGCCAAGCAGTTGAGGAATACTTAGAAAGACTCAAAAATATAGCAATCAGTGTAACAAGCAGCGTTAAAGTGATGCCGGCCTCGCGGGAGGCGATGGCTGTGGTGAGACGGACACCCACGCCAGAGGAAAACCCAAAAACCAGCAAGCCCAACAAAGCAGACCTAGCCAAACTGGAAGACATTTTCAAAAAATACCCAGAAATTGCCGGCATCAGCCGATATAACCGCCACAACAAAACAATTCAGCAATTAGGATTGATAGTATCGGCGCAGACACCGGCCAACGAGGAGGGACTAACCTGGATAGAAAACCAACCTTATTGGGCATTAGGAGTGCCGGTTTTAGATAATAAATCCCAGCCAGACGGGAGAAACATAATATTTTTTAAACTTGACCGGCTTAAGCAGATTCTTCAAAAAGGGGCCGGTGACAACAAAATAAAAACCGCACTTTTTAACCTAGAGAACCGGCGGCTGATATTTCTGTTAAAACCGGTAGCGACACAAACAACCCTGCCCAAAAATTCGCCGTTAGCCATTGCATTACAAAAAGCCGGTAGACAAACAAAAACCAACTTAGTCTCCGATAGCAATTTTAAAAGAATCGCCTACAGCCCAATTCAAGGCAGTAAATGGGCTGTAGTAGTGTGGGGCGACTCAAGCGCAAGCGCCGCGACACTACCAGAAATAGACTTTCGCCGGCAGCTATTAATTCTTGGCAGTGCCGGTGCCATGTTCATCGGTTTAGGTGTAACAATCAGCTTAATTTTGTGGCAACGCTTCAATCAATCGCCCCAAAAATTAGACTTATTTTTAAAAGCTAAAGTAAATTCAGACAGCGAAGAATCAGAACATCTCCCGATAAAAAATACAGAAAACTTAGCCCAGAAAACACTACAGAAAAAAACCTCCCCCTTTCCCCCTCAAGAAATCAACAAACCGCCGACACTAAGCGAAGTGTGGCGCAAAGAAATAGTCAGCGCCGGCGGAGAAATCTTTGGGTTATGGGATTGGAATTTGCAAACCAACGAAATATATTTTTCATCGGCCTGGAAAACCTGCACCGGCTACACAGAAAACGAAATAGGCAATCATCCCGATGAATGGTTCAAGCGAGTACACCCAGAAGACGTAGAACGCCTCAAAGCAGAATTAAGCGTGCATTTTGCAGGGCTAACCCCCTATTTTTGCAACGAACACAGGATTTTAGACAAAGATGGGTGCTATCGGTGGATGCTGGCGCGAGGAGTAGCCTGGGGAGACAGCAATGGCAAAGCACACGCCATCGCCGGTTCAATTTCCGACATTTCCGAAAAAAAAGCTACCGAAGAAGAAAATAAGCGCCTAGCAGCATTTCCCAGAAATGACCCAAACCCTGTACTCGCAGCAGACAAAAGCGGCAATTTAATTTATCTCAACCCGGCGGCTAAGCAAATTCTCAAAAAATTGGCAATCAATGACCCGATGCAATTTTTGCCGACCAACCACCACTCTATAGTCGATAACTGTCTTTCATCCCTGGCCTCAGAACGCCACATTGAGCGACATATAAACGACTGCATTTTTTCTTGGAGTTATCACCCCATCCCCAGTTTGGGAGTAATTCACCTTTATGCCTCAGATATTACCGAGCGACAGTGGGCCCAAGAACAATTAGAGCAAGCGGCATGGCATGATGGCCTCACCGGCCTGCCCAACCGCACCTTATTTATCCACCGTGTTGAGCAGGCAATCACACAGGCAAAACAAAACCCTGATGGTTTATTTGCTTTATTATTTCTCGATTTAGACCGCTTTAAAGTAGTTAACGACAGTCTCGGTCATACCTTGGGCGACCAGTTTCTCATTGCAGTGGCCCGCCGCCTCGCCGGTTGTGTGCGTCCGGGGGATGTGGTGGCGCGACTCGGCGGAGACGAGTTTACAATTTTGCTTTCATCGATTGACAATATCGACGGGGCTAGGGCTTTTGCCGAGCGCATTCAGCAAGAATTAGCGTCGCCGGTGAATTTGAATGGCCATCAAGTTTTTACCACCGCCAGCATTGGTATTGCAGTCGCAGCCTATGCTCAAAAAGCGGCGGAGGTTGGCCACTGCTCAACTCCTGACTCTCAATGGGGCCGGCCCTACTATCAACCCGAAGATTTATTAAGAGATGCGGATATTGCCATGTACCGCGCCAAAGCCGAGGGAAAAGCCCGTTATGTTTTCTTTACGCAGACAATGCACGAACGGGCAATTGCTTTGTTGGGGTTGGAAAATGATTTGCGCCGTGCGATTTCAGAAGGCGGACTTCGCCCAGAAAGCGGCAGTGGGGAAGCGAGTTTAATGCTTTTGGGTTCTTCGTTTGTGTTGCATTATCAGCCGGTGATTGCTTTGGATACCGGTCGCATTGCCGGTTTTGAGGCGTTGGTGCGTTGGGTTCATCCTCAGCGGGGAATTGTTTCGCCAGTAGAGTTTATTCCGGTGGCTGAAGAAACGGGTTTAATTATTCCCTTGGGAAGGTGGGTTTTATATGAAGCTTGCCGGCAACTCAAAGCCTGGCAACAACGGTTTCGCTCTGTGCAACATTTGACGATGAGTGTTAACCTTTCTGGCCGGCAACTGTCTCAAACTGATTTGTTAGACCAAATTGATGAAATTTTGCAATGCACCGGCATTGAACCCAGTTGTTTAAAATTAGAAATTACCGAAAGTGTTTTGATGGATAATGCAGCGGGTGCTATTTCGGTTTTAGAAGAGCTACGCGCCCGCAATATTGGTTTATGTATTGATGATTTTGGAACGGGATATTCTTCTTTGAGTTATTTGCACCGCTTTCCAATTAATACTCTGAAAATTGATCGGTCTTTTGTCAACGATATGGGCGGCGATGACGAAAATTCGGAAATTGTCCGCGCCATTGTTATGCTGGCTCACAATTTGGGGATGTATGTGGTGGCGGAAGGGGTGGAAACGGAGAAACATTTAGTGCAGCTTTGGGCGCTTCAATGTGAATACGGGCAAGGGTATTTTTTTTCTAAGCCTGTGCCGGCGGCTGATGCTGAGGCGCTACTGGCGGAGGCTCGTCAGTGGTGAATTTTTCAAAGAAATCAAGTTTTGGAAAAAAGCTGTTTGTTTATAGCGCTTTTCGATTAAGCAGAGACAAAAATTATAAAAAACCCGGCTTTTTTTAGAAACCGGGTTTTTCTGCACTACAGTCATCAGAAAAAGGTTATAGGTTATGGGGGGTTTGTATCGAGGTGATTGTACTTTAAAAACAAGCCTAAGGCTGCTGAATCTCGATAACAATTGAGGGAAAATTTAAAAACTACAGAAGCCCTAAATGCTACCTGTCTTGCCGGCAATACCCGCCTGGTTGATCGCAATCAGAATCGGAACTGATGACGCCAATATCAGAAATTATCGGTGTTTGCGCGATTTCAAAAGTTGGGGAGTGAGCGTTGGTTGTCTGAAGTGACGACATATTAACTGTTGCGGCCAGCGATAGACCAAATGGCAAAAACAAGCGAAAATATTTCATAGGGGTGTCCTGTATTAAGAGCTTCCAATTTTTGATTCGGCACCCCGCCGGTACTGACCGGATTAAATCGTTCGACTGCTTTTATCTGCGCCGTCCGCCGCTGTCGGGCGCCGGCGGATCGTTGCCTTGGGCTGTCTGCGCGGTACCGGCAACTCGAAATTCATGCGAGCCGGTGTATAAAGAAGAAATATTTGCTGTGACGCTCATAAATAGCAAGCTTGTGAAAACCAATGAGGCGTAGGGACGCATAAAAAAAATACCCGTATCAATCATTCCTTTTACTGATACGGGCTGCCGGTTGGTTATCAGGACAAAACAAGGCGAGAGCAAAAAATTATTTCAAGTTTTTTTGCTCTTGGCTTAAGTAAATTCTTCGTAGTAACTTTTTCAGGGGTTACAAACGTGATTATGAGTGGATCACTTCCGCAATAACTATGACAATAAAGCCGCAATTTGATCGAGCAAAGAAGCCGGCTCCCAAGGTTTGGTAAAATAAGCCGTAACTCCACAAGATGCCGCCCGCTGCCGGCATTGTTCGCTATCGCGGGAAGATAAAATTGCAACGGGTAAATTTCTAGTATTAGGATGAGCTCGAAGATTGGCGAGCAACTCTAACCCATTCATGCGAGGCATTTCTAAATCGGAAATAACTAAATCAAAAGCTGAGGCACTACGTTTTAATTCTTCTAAAGCTGCTTTGCCATCGTTACACTGGGTGACTTGATAGCCAGCCCCGCTTAAAAGCTGGTCTAATGCCCGCCGCACCGCTATCGAATCATCTGCAATTAAAATGGCCGGTTTGGAGGGAAAAAACGCGGCTGGTAACGGACAATAGGGAACCCGTAAAGCTTCCCCATCAATCTCCCTTTCTTCAAGGGTTTCTGCTTGAGTTTCAGCCTCAATTGTAGCGGGGGATGCTGGGTGATTTTCTTCTTGTCTTAAATTTGCCGGTTCGCTGTTGCTTTCTGGGTAGGGAGAAGCGAATGCGGTGTTTGTATTTGCTTGACTAAGGGTTATTTTTTCATTTAACTCGTGCGGCGAAATAACCGGCACTATTTCGCCACTTCCTAATACCGTACACCCAGCCAAGTATGCTGGGACAGGGACAGTTTCATCAAAAGATTTAATCACTAATTCACGTTCTTGAAGAATGGCATCTACCGCTACAATTATCGGCTCACTGCTGACTTCTAAAACGAGGCCGACGGTGGGATGGGTGGGGCTGGTTTCTCTACCGCCAGCGCGTCCGTAGGGCAATAAATCGATTAAGGCATAAGCGCGGATATTTTCTTCGTTCCAAACCACATAACTTGCCGGTTTAATTCCCCCTAATGAATTATTAGGAGGGGCTGGTAAGGGTTTTTCTGATAAGTCTATAATTCCTAAAATATTCAAGCAAGGAATGGCTAAAGTGCGAGAGCCACACCGGCATAATAAGAGCTTGACAATCCTGAGTTTAAAGGGAACATTAATAGTAAATTTTGTGCCAACTCCTGAGCGGGTTTCTACTTGGAATGTTCCGCGCATCCTGGCGATTTGATAGCGAACAATATCTAAGCCAAATCCGCGCCCAGATAAATCGCTTTTGGTGGTGGCGGTTGAAAATCCGGGTGTGAAAAGAAATTCTAAAATTTCTTCGTCTTTGAATTGTTCAAGGGGAGTATTTGGTGCTATTAAATTAATTTCTTTAGCTCGCCGATAAATGGCTTCAGTATCGATGCCGCGTCCGTCATCTTCCAAAGAAATTGTTAGATAATTTGCCGAAATTTGCGCTGATAAAAAGATTTTTGCTATTTTTGGTTTCCGGGCTTCAACTCGCTGGGAGGTTGTTTCAATACCGTGATCAAAAGCATTGCGAAATAGGTGGGTTAAGGGAGTGTGCAATTGTTGTAAAAGTGCTTGATCAATGAGTAAGTCTTTGCCTTTTACGACTAATTCAACAGTTTTATCATATTGTTGGTTAAGGTTTTGCAAAGAAGCTTGAAATCTGTCTGTGAGTAAGCCAAAGTTTACTAACCGTGATTGTGTTAAATTTTCGTTTAAGTTTTGGAGGGAGTTGTGCAGCCGATCAAGGGTTTCTTGGATCTCGCTGGCTAACAAATCCATATCGGCTCTACTTTCATAAATTTGCACGACTAACTCGTAAAATTCGTGCGAATTTTCATTAAATTTTGGGGCAATTACAGCTTCGGGGCTGTTAGGAAATTCCAAGTCTAGGGCGGGAATGGGATTCGGTGTTTCGCTATTTTTTGGGGGATAGCTGTTAAGAAATTGAAGTTGTTCATTGCTTTCTTGCTTCTCTGGTTGCTTGACTGAGTTGGCAATTACATTGTTAGTAATGACATTGTTGCGTCTCGCGGCTTCGGTTCGCAATGACATTATTTGTTTTTTGAGGTTGCGGCTGGTTTGAGAAAGTTGTTGTTGATATTCTGAAAGTTGTTGATAATTGATAAATAATTCTCCTACGCTGTCGCTGAGGCGGTCGAGTTGTTCCACCGGCACTCGCAATGTTAAGGATGCCGGTGTTGCTGGATTTTTTTCAGGCTTGCTAACTACATATTTCAAAAATCGTTCGGGAATTGTCAATTTATCTTGAGATTGTTGGTTTTTGGGGGATTTTCCAGCGTTTTCTTGCTCGGTTTCTCCTGAGTTTTGCTTAACAACCTCTTTGTTTTCTTCGGACAATTGATTATCGGTTTCTGAAAGGCTGATCTTTTTGATTATCTCCTCTTTCCATTGCCTAATTAAAGTACAAATTTGCAGGAGAAATTTCTCTAAAGCGGATAAATCTGGGGGTAAATTTGTTATGATAATTTCCGCTACTTTTCCTAAAAAGCTCAAATTATAAACTTCGCTCAACAAAGTTATTTCCTCAGCAAAACTTGTCAGAGCTTCTTTAAGATTTATATAAAAAGGCAGAGAACTTTCTAAGGTTGCCGGTGAATCTTCTCTAATCGTTAAATTAATGTGATGGCCGGTGAGCGGCAATTGGCTTTCTGTTAGATAATTTTCTTGGCTAGGGAGGAGGTGTTCAGAATTGTGGTTAGCAGCCTCCTGTAACAAAGCTTCAAGGCGCTGAAGACCAGTTTCCAGGTCAACAGAAATCGCAGTTTTTATACAAGCTTGCTGGTTGGGAGTTACGTTTGAAAAATCCCCACTAAATTGTAATGTCTCATCTTCTTCTAAAAGAAGTTGCAGGTAATTTTCTGTTAAATTTTTAAGGTGTTGACTAGGTGATAAAATAACACCTTGACTCATTTCTTCGGGATGTTTTGCTTCGAGGGGATTCAGATTTAAGAGGAGGGATGCTTGGTTAATTAAATCATAAATTTCTTGAAACTTTTGGGCGATGAGTTCGATTTTTGAGTTATCTTCCGGGTATTGAATGAGTTGTTCAAATAAATCTTCAAGCTGGTGGGCAAGTTGGCAAATGTTGGGTAATTGAGCAATACCGGCTCCGCCTTTGAGGGTGTGTGCGGCGCGAATTAAAGCCGTATATCCGCGATAATTTTCACTTTTTTCTTTTGTGAGCAAATCAGAAATTCCTTGTTTAAGGATGGCAAGATTTTCTGGAGCTTCTTCTTCCAAAAATAAGAGGCGGGATTGCTCGGTAATGGCTTCTAATTGTTGGCGAGACAGGGAACGAGTTGGCGGCGAGGTTTTAGCCCTATCTTGATTCATAATCGTTTTGATATTCACGAAGTTGAACCCAGTTTAACGAGAACGGTCATTATCGGGGCGAAAGCGTGAGACAGATTCTTGCAAAGCCTGGGCGACAACGACCAATTCGCGCAGGTTTTGGGCAACGGCTTCTGATTCAGCAGAGGTGGTTTCGGCAAGGTTGGTGGTGGCTTGCATAGTTTGATTGACTTGATGGGAAGATTGGGCCTGAGAAACGGTGCTCGCGGAAATAGACTGCAAAAGCTGGTTAATGTTTTGATTGATCGTGGCTAATTTGGCGAGGGTGTTTTGGGTTTTGACGACGGCTTTGATGCCGGTGTCTACACTGTAGGAGGCTTCATCCATTGTTTGTAAAGCTTCATGGCTGGCTTGTTGAATGGAGGCTAATAATTGTTCAATTTCTTTTGCTGAGTCGCTGACTCGTTCGGCTAAACGTTGAACTTCGCTGGCGACAACGCGAAAAACTTGGCCTTGTTCACCGGCACGGGCGGCGGCAATAGAGGCATTAAAAGCTAATAAATTAGTTTTTTCAGAAATACCGGCAATGATGTAAACAATTTTATAAATTTCTTGGGATGATTCCGCGAGGTAGCGCACTTTTTTAGAGGCTTTAGCAACAATTTCCTCGACTTCATAGATGCTGGTGACGCTTTGAGCAACAATTTTATTTCCGTCTAAGGAGTGCACTGCACCTTGACGGGCAATGACAGCAGCTTTGAGGGTGGCGCTGGCGATGGTTTGCATGGATCGCCCCATGTTGGCAACGGCATTGAGGGCGGTGTTGATGGTTTTGGTTTGGTTGCTGGCGTTGAGGGAGAGGGCTTGTACTTTTTGGGTACTGCGGGTGGCGCTGGAGTGGACTTGGTTGGCGGCGCTTTGGACGCGGCTTACAATTTCGCAGAGGTTGTCGATGGTGCTGTTGATGGCTACGGCGAGTTCTCGCAAGATAGCGCCGCCGCTGGTTTCGAGGTCGCTTTCTACCGGCACTTTTATTGCTAAATCGCCTTGTTTGGCAACGAGTAGGCGGGTGAGTAATAAGTTCATGCCTTGTTGGAGGCGTTCTTTTTCGCGTTTTTGAAAGGCGGCTTCGGCAAGTAAGCGGCGTGTTTGTTCTTCGAGGATGCCGGTGGCGGCGTTGATGGTGCCGGCGAGGGTGTTAAAGGTTTCTGCGAGTTGTTTGATTTCGTCTTTGCCGCTTACGGTGGCGCGGGCGCTGCGATTTCCTCGTGTAAAGTCTGTGGTGGCTTCTGTGATTTGTTTAAGGGGTTGGGTGAGGGTTTGGCACAAAAACAGTAATAACCACAGTTCTAATGCCAAGGCAATAGCGATCAAAAGCAGCAGGCCGATGACGGTTAGAACGTCGCTAAAAAGGGGATTGTTAAGGTTTTCTGGTGTGCCTCTGAGGAGGATTACGGTGGGAGTGTTAGGGTTTTTTGGTTGGAGGGCTTTGGCTGTAAATCTGTAGGTTTTGTTGTTTATTTTGAGCCGGTGGCTGAGGATTTTTTCTGGTGTGTTACCGGCTTTTATTAAAAGTTCATTTATATCGGGGGAAATTCCTTGATTTTTTCTTTGTATATTTCCTGTTTCTGCTAGGATTTCGAGGCGGTCATTTTGATCTTTTTCATAAATGCCGCTGTAGCCTCCGTTAAAGGTTTTTACTGTGTTTTCTGTGGCTGTTTTTTCGCTTTTTTGCAGGTTGTATAGGGTTTCTGTGGTGGCGAGTTGGGCCACAGAGAGGTTTCTATTTTGTTGCTCCTGGCTGATATTTTTGAGGAATAAACCGGCGCCGACTACGGAGCCTAGGGTGAGGAATTGCGTCACCAAAAAAAAGATAATTTGTTTTTGGAGTATCGGTTGGTTGCTGAAAGATTTTTTAAGTTTTGATTGCAACCATCTCACTTTAGCGCTTTTTGAAATCTCTGTTTTTGGCCGAGAATTATTGCCATCGATTGTAGAGGCGGGTTTATCAAAGATGTTTGTTGGGGGCTCAGATGTGGATGAAACGGCCCGTAAATTTTGTGCGGGGTTTGGGTTGGTTTGGGGTGGTAGAAGGGATGCAGCCGATGAAAAAACTCCACCTGGATCGGCTCTGGCAACTTCTGAGTAAAGTGCTTTGGCTTCTTCGAGGAGTCCCTGTTGGCTTAAAGCTTCTGCTAAATGGATTTTTGCTATCCAATCACTGGGGTTTTGATTGATTTTTTCTCTTAGTGCGTCTATGGTTTCTAACATTAGGGTGGAATTGGGAATTGGGAATTGGGAGGGGAAAGTTTAGAGGATAAAATAAAGTTTTGATGGATATTTAAATGTTGAGGCTATAGTTTTTCGGCAGGTATAGGTTTAATATAACGAATCTTGGAAAGTTTGAAAATTTTTATATAAAGTGGGGCTGGAAAATTTTATAGGTCTGATGTTTTTATTTTGGGCTAGGGTTCGACGAGTCGCAAGGCGGCGAAAACTGCTGAGACGTTTAAAACAGCAACGGACTCGTCTTCAATTTTGACCACACCAAGGAAAAACGAGCTAAAGGCGGGGGAAAAGTCTTCGGGAATGGCGGTGATGTTTGTTTTGTCTATCTGTACAACTCCTTTGAGCGCAGAGACGACACAAGCGAGTCTTTGAGGGGGCACTCCCTTTTGGCTGTTTAAACAGTTGGTAATTAAAAGCACTGTCAGACTATCCCATTTTCCGTAATCGATGGGGGAGGGAGCCAGCCCTAGCAGTTCGCTGAGTAAGTCTGCAAGTTCTAATACCCAGATGAGTTGTCCGTTTTGGTTAACGACTCCGAGTAAGGCGGTGGCGACTCCTGGGATGGGACAAATGTCTCCGTAAGCTACGCTAAAAACTTCTGCAACGTTTTCTATGGGCAGTGCTAGACGAGCGGACTGCCGTAGCTGAATACAGAAGTAGTCTTTCAAGGGGATATCGGGAGAGGGGGGATAAGTCGATTGGTTGGATAGCTGTATTTTACTATCTTGGGGGTTCATGCACAGGCATTGCTGGGCTGGAGTTGAATTTGTGTTTGCTGAGTTTCACTGTAGAGGTTGGTTTCGATGGTGTTGATCAGTTGTTGGGGGTAAAAGGGTTTGGTTAGGTAGTCGGTGGCTCCGACCATGCGGGCTCTGAGTTTATCTACTATACCGTCTCTGCCGGTGACCATGACGATGGGTATGTCTTTGAGCAAGCTGGAGTTTCGCAGCATTTTGCAGAGTTCATAGCCGCTGATTTCTGGCATATTGATATCGAGCAAAATTAGGGCGGGTTTTTGTTTGGCTAAGATTGTCAGGGCGGCGGCGGGTTGGGTGAGGCTTAAAACTTGATAACCGCTGGCTTCGAGGGTGAGTTTGACTTGGCGCTGGGCGGTTTTGCTGTCGTCTATGCAGGCTATGAGGGGGCGCTGATGGCGCTGGGGTTCTTGATAGGTGCTCATGCTAACGGCGCCTGATTTTACGGCGGGTTTTAAGAGGGTGGCGAGGGATAAGGTGTCTATTTTTAAGAGGGTGGCGGCTTCGTAAAGGCTGATGTTTTTTCTGATAACTTTGGCGAAGGTTTTAAGAAATTCCATGTTGCCAATTTTCGGCCATATTATTTTGCAGAGTTTTTCGATGTCTTGGACGATGGGCCTTTGGTATGGTGAGGGGATCTCGTTATAAAGTTTTACCCATTGATTGATAAAGCCTTTGACTGGTGTAACGATTTCTTTGATGGGAAGGGAGAGCAAAATCGGGTCTAGTCCGAGGTTTTTTTCAAATTGTAGGGTGGCTTGGGGGATGGATAAAATTTGTACAAAGGCTTCTTCTGTGAGCCAGGTTAGGAGTTTGCGTGCTTGTTGTAAGGAGATTTTGCCGGTTTGCCAGTAATGACAAATTACTTCGTAGTCTGAGGAGAATTGTTCCATTGAGACTAATTTTAGTTCGGGATAGTACCACTGAAGTAGGTAGGGTAAACGTTCATGGTGTCCCATTGCGCTAGAGGCAAAATGTACTTGTCCTTTGCCAAAATATACGCGCCAAAATACTGAGGTGTCGTTGGGATCGCCGATGGTTAACCGGCCTGTGAGTTTCTTGCTGACTATGCTGGTGAGGGCTTTGGCCGGTGATGCGATCATTTTTGATTGTTCAGTTATCAGTCTTGAAGTTTGCAAGAGGTTGGTAGTCATAGGGTTTGTCCTTGGTAATTTTTGTTACGGAAGTGGTATTTACGTTAGAATTTCGTTCTGTTTGAGGCTTTGGGCCTCGATTTTTATCTATAAAACTCTATGTTTCTATGAGTTTCATTTTAACGGCTCAAGATGTATATTGATTCTGCCCATTTGCGTATTCTCTTAGGCTGATTGTTTTACCCTCTCTGCTTTTTTAAGGTTTCTTGATTTTTCCTTTGGTGTAAACTCCTACAATGCTTGCTGGTATTCCCCTTTGTCCTACGATTTTTGCTGAGATTAATTACTCTATATGTGACTGAAATCACACTTTTTCATTACTTTAAATTTAGGAAGAAAATTTAAAGTTTTAGCTGTGAGCGCTTATTAATAATTCTAAAAGTCTGCGTTTGACTCGACATCCGTGTAATTCAATAAATTGCTAATATTTCAGCACTCTGTACAAATACGACACGGCGATTAGTAATAATACGGGGAGAGCGTTGCGTGTTTGTACGGAGACAGGCTTGGTGTCTAGGTTTAGGGCAATATTGGCCCTGGGGATAGACTGTGGGGAATGTGGAAACCCAGTTTTTTATGTAGCGATTTTGGCTGATTCTTTATATCTTTTTACAAGAGCTATTGCCTTGCTACATCGCTCTGAAGACAGATATCGGCTTACGCAAAAGGTTGCAGAGGTTTCTAAAGTTTACGTTTCTTCAAGGCGACTGAGAAATTGATGGGTTTGAGGGCCGGTTTTTTTAGGATGCGGTGTCTATTTTTTCTCTCACCCATTTACGAAATGCTTTTAAAACGGTACTTATCGGCGCAGTATCGCTGATTTCGACAAATTGAGTAATGGCTTCTTTGATAGGGAAATTCGGGATATTTAGGCTAGTTTCAGATTGGACATATTCGCCATCACGCAATAAATAAATTTCTAATTTACCTTTCTCAAGCCGCCAGATTTCTGGGACTCGTAAGGCTTCATAAGCGCTAATTTGTGTTCGAGAAGTTAAGTCAATTTCTAGTATTAAATCTGGCGGCGTATCTGTGGCAAAATCAAACCGTTTTTTGCCAATCATTGCCTGAGAGTTTTGGATATAAAAGCAATCATCAGGCTCAATACCTGCCATCATTTGCTTGCTTTTAAAGGTAGTCGAACCCAAACAATCCCACTCCATCTCTAACTCATCCAGCACTAGGGTTAACAAACGACCGATGAGAATTTTTATTTTTTCATGTTCTGGTAAAGGCATCCTGATTTCTAACACTCCTTGATAGTAGGCAATCCGCGAGGCTCGATGCTCGCCAAGTTGTTCTAAAATAATTTCAAAATCCTCCCAGCTTACATCAACAAACTGCACCCGCTGTCCGGGGAGAACTTTGATTTGCTTGAGTTGCAGTGTGAACATATCAATTAGTATCTCATTTGAGTTGTTTTTATTGTAGATTACCTTGGCAAGTTGTGTCAATTTATGTCAAAATAAAATGAGGATTAAAAAGTAAAGGAGTAGATACCATGAGTTATGATTACGATTTATTTGTAATCGGGGCAGGTTCGGGCGGACTCGCCAGTTCTAAACGCGCTGCATCCTACGGTGCAAAAGTAGCAATTGCAGAAGGCGATTTAGTTGGTGGAACTTGTGTTATTCGCGGTTGTGTCCCAAAAAAATTGATGGTTTATGCGTCTAATTTTTCCCATTTGTACCAAGATGCAATTGGCTATGGTTGGAGCAAGGTAGAGCCAAGTTTTGATTGGAATAAATTGGTGACGGCGGTAGATAAAGAAGTGCGCCGTTTGAGTGCTTTGCATATCGGTTTTTTGGAAAAAGCCGGTGTAGAATTAATGTCGGGTTTTGCTAAATTAGTTGATGCTCACACTGTGGAAGTTGGCGACAAAAAAATCACTGCTGATAAGATTTTAATTGCAGTGGGTGGAGAAGCAACGAAACCGAATATCCCCGGAATTGAACACACAATTACCTCGCGGGAAATGTTTTTGTTAAAAGAACAACCAAAGCGATTTGTGGTGTTGGGTGGCGGTTATATTGGGGTCGAGTTTGCCTGTATTTTGAATGGCTTAGGTTCACAAGTTACACAAATTATCCGCCGCGATTTAATTTTGCGTGGTTTTGATGAAGATGTGCGCGGAGATATTCAGCAAGCGATGATAAAACATGGTATTAATTTCTTGCTGAATGCGGAGATGGATAAATTACAAATTGAGAAAACTGAGGAAGGTTTAAAATTAACGGTGCCGGTGGGGGAAAAAGAAGAAACAGTAATGGCAGATGCAATTTTGTGTGCTTTAGGGAGAAAGCCAAATTTAGAAAATTTGGGTTTGGAAAATGCCGGTATAGAAACAGTAAAAGGTGCGATTGTTGTTAAGGACGATAGCAGTACAACTCAACCAAATATTTATGCTGTGGGAGACTGTACAGATCGCATTAATTTGACGCCGGTGGCTATTGCTGAAGGGCGTGCTTTTGCAGATACAGTTTTTGGTCATATTCCCCGATATATTAGCCATGAAAATGTGGCATCTGCGGTATTTTCTCAGCCGGAAGCTGCTAGTGTGGGAATGACAGAAGCCGAAGCGCGAGCAAAGTTTGGCGAAAATGTTAAGGTATATCGGGGCCGGTTTCGTCCCATGTTTTATAGTTTGCCAGATGTGGATGAAAAGGCAATGGTTAAACTTATTATTGAGGCAACAACTGAGCGCATTTTAGGTGTTCACATGGTGGGTAAAGATGCGGCGGAAGTGATTCAAGGGATGGCTATTGCTGTTAAGATGGGCGCTACTAAAAAGGATTTTGATGCTACAATTGGCATTCATCCTTCTACTGCGGAAGAGTTTGTGACTTTGCGGTAATTTTTAACCGCAGATAAACGCGGATAAACGCGGATGTTTTATCTGCGTTCATCTGCGGTTTATAAATTCTAGTAAAAATAGGTTGAGATAATGTTTAAATATCCTCGTACTCCCCATATTGAAGGGTCTCGTTTTCAACCCGGAGACGAAGATTTAGAAAGTGTTCCGTTTAAGGTTTTAGAAAATCGCTATGTGGTGGCAGAAGAAAAGGTTGATGGCGCCAACACCGGCATTAGTTTTAATGCAGCCGGTCAAATGTTATTACAAAGTCGCGGACACTATCTCACCGGCGGCGCCAGAGAAAAACATTTTAATTTATTTAAACAATGGGCTTATACTTTAACCGGCCCGCTTTGGGAAGTTTTGGGAACTCGTTACGTTTTATACGGCGAATGGCTTTATGCTAAACACACCGTTTTTTATGATGCTTTGCCCCATTATTTCATGGAATATGATATTCTTGATTTAGAAAATCAGGTGTTTTTGAGTACCGCAAAACGCCGGGAAATGTTGGCCGGTGTGCCGGTGGTTTCTGTGCCGGTTTTATATGAGGGAAAACTCAAGTCGGTAAAACAACTTCAAGAGATGATTAAACAATCAAACTTCATCCAAACCGGCCATTTAGAACGCTTAAAACAAGCTTGTGAAAAGATGGGGTTAGATTTTGAACGGGCAATGAAAGAAACTGATAATAGTAATTTGATGGAGGGGTTGTATTTAAAGGTAGAGGAAAATGGTATTGTGGAGGAGAGATTTAAGTTTGTTCGGGCTGATTTTTTAACGGTAATTCAAAATTCTGAGAGTCATTGGTTAAGCCGGCCTATTATTCCGAATATTCTTAAGGATGGTATGGGTTTATTTTTTTAACCGCAGATGTTAGGCGTAGCCGCGCGGAGCGCTACGCAGATAAACGCAGATGGGTTTTTTGTTTGCATTTGCGGTGATAAATGCAGATGAGTTTTCTGTTCTTATCTGGGGTTTAGTAAATGAATTTTTGATAGGGCTATAATTATGATTAATTGGTTTGAAATTATTTCCCAGTATCCCTGTTTAGAAACTCTCAAAAACTGTCCGCAAAACCCCATCTATCATGCAGAGGGCGACGTTTTAACCCATACAAAAATGGTGGTAGAAACTCTCGTCTCCCTTCCTAAATGGCAACAACTCTCAGAAAGCGAAAAAAACATCTTATTTACGGCGGCTTTACTTCACGATATCGGCAAACCCATCAGCACTACTATCGATGAAAATGGTATTATCTCTTCACGCGGACACGGGCGTAAAGGAACCCAACTTGCTAGATACATTCTTTACGAAAAAAACACCCCTTTTTGGGAACGCGAAAAAATCGTTTCTCTTGTTCAATATAACGGTTTACCTCTGTGGTTTTGGGATAAACAAAACCCTCAACGGGATATTATTAAAGCTAGTCAAGTAATAACTTGTGAATGGCTGGCAATTTTAGCTGAGGCTGATGTTGGTGGTAGAATTTGTGCAGATCAACAAGAACTTTTTGAACGCATTACCTTTTTTAGAGAATTTTGTCAAGAAAATAACTGTTTAACCCAACCTTGGCAATTTGCAGATAATTACAGCCGGTTTGTGTATTTCCATAAAGAGAAAAGTGACCCAAATTATCAAGCATTTGATGATAGCCGGTGTCAAGTTGTTGTTATGTCTGGACTACCGGCCAGCGGCAAAGATACTTGGATACAAAATAACCTTCCAAACTGGCCGGAAATTTGCCTAGACAAAATTAGACAACAAATTAACATCTCACCGGAAAAAGACCAATCAATAGTAGTCAATTTTGCCAAAGAAAAAGCCAAGGAATATTTAAGACAAAAACAAAGCTTCGTCTGGAATGCCACCAACACCACCAAACAAATGCGCCAACAATTAATCGATTTATTTGTTGGTTATAAAGCAAAAATTCGCCTTGTGTATTTAGAAGCACCATTAAACGAAATATTAGAGAGAAATAGCCAAAGAAACCAGCCGGTACCGGAAAATATTATAGAGAAATTAGCAGGCCGGTTAGATATACCCGACCCTACCGAAGCCCACGAGGTAGAATGGGTGATACAATAAAACTTTAGAAACCGCATTTCTTCCTAGATATCCAGATGAAAGCTTAAATATTGCAGAGAAACCCCCTTTCTTTGCCTACAGGAGAAAACCTTATGATTTCCCTAACCACACAAGAAATTACCTTTGACCAATTCCTAGAAGAATGCCCCGAAGACGGCATCTATGAACTTGTAAATGGAGAAATTATACAAATTTTATCAACCCGACAACATATTGATATTGCCAGTGAAATTATATTCGCATTTAAAGAAGAAATTAAACGACAAAACCTAAATTACGTCGTCAACAACACCGCCGCCATCAAAACAACAACAAAAAAAGGAAAGATCCAAGGACGCCGGCCAGATGTTAGCGTCATAAACCGAGAACAGTGGAGATCAAACCGCGAAGCATATGCAGCATTAGAAGAACCAATACAACTAGCAGTAGAAGTCACCTCAACAAACTGGGAAGACGACTATATCGACAAACTAGATGAATACGAAAGATTAGGAATTAAAGAATATTGGATAATAGATTATCTCGCGATAGGCAGTAGAGAATACCTTGGAAACCCAAAAATCCCCAGCATATTCATATTTAATTTAGACGAAACCGGCAAATATCAACGCACTCAATTTAAAAAAACAGACCGGCTAAACTCCCCCACATTTGGAGAACTCAACCTCACAGCCGAACAAATCTTAAACACATAAAAACTCAAATGTCATCAAAAAACTACCCGCAAACCGGCACCAAAGACCACAAAACCCGTAAAATAGTTTGGATTTAGCAAACCGACCCACAACCGGCCCCTGCAAATCTAAAAACGAAAAACTAAAAACAAAAATCCCTATGCCTCGCCGCGACGACATCCAAAAAATTCTAATCCTGGGCGCCGGCCCCATCATTATCGGGCAAGCCTGCGAATTTGACTACTCAGGTACACAAGCTTGTAAAGCCCTGCGAGAAGAAGGCTATGAGGTGATACTCGTCAACTCAAACCCAGCCACCATTATGACCGATCCGCAGACCGCAAACCGCACCTACATCGAACCCTTAACCCCAGAAATTTTAGAAAAAATCATAGCCAAAGAAAGACCCGACGCCATCCTTCCCACAATGGGAGGACAAACCGCCCTTAACCTAGCCGTCGCCCTCTCCAAAAACGGCACCCTTGAAAAATATGGCGTAGAATTAATCGGCGCCAAACTCCCCGCCATTGAAAAAGCCGAAGACCGGCTACTCTTCAAAGAAGCAATGGCAAAAATCGGCGTCAACACCTGCCCCTCCGGCATCGCCACCACCCTCGAAGAAGCCAAAGCAGTCGCCAAACAAATCGGCTACTATCCGATCATCATCCGTCCCGCCTTCACCCTCGGCGGTAGCGGCGGCGGTATTGCCTACAACCAAGAAGAATTTGAAGAAATGGCCCAAGGCGGACTCGACGCCTCCCCCGTATCCCAGATCCTCATCGAACAATCTCTCCTCGGCTGGAAAGAATACGAACTCGAAGTAATGCGAGACTTAGCCGATAACGTCGTCATCATTTGTTCGATAGAAAACCTCGATCCTATGGGAGTCCACACCGGCGACAGCATCACCGTCGCCCCCGCCCAAACCCTCACCGACAAAGAATATCAAAGACTCCGCGACCAATCAATCAAAATCATCCGCGAAATTGGAGTCGAAACCGGCGGTAGCAACATCCAATTTTCCGTTAACCCCACCAATGGCGATGTCGTTGTCATTGAAATGAACCCCCGCGTTTCCCGTTCCTCCGCCCTCGCCTCCAAAGCCACCGGCTTCCCCATCGCCAAACTCGCCGCCAAACTCGCCGTCGGTTACACCCTCGACGAAATACCCAACGACATCACCAAAAAAACCCCCGCCAGCTTTGAACCAACCATCGACTACGTTGTAACCAAAATCCCCCGCTTCGCCTTCGAGAAATTCCCCGGTACCACCAACACCCTCACCACCCAAATGAAATCAGTCGGTGAGGCAATGGCCATCGGGCGTACCTTCCAAGAATCCCTCCAAAAAGCCCTCCGTTCCCTCGAAACCGGACGCGCCGGCTGGGGTTGCGACAAAGAAGAAGTCATTCCCAGCCTAGAACAAATCCGCGCCAACCTCCGCACCCCCAACCCCGAACGCATCTTTACAATTCGTCACGCAATGCTGATGGGCATGACTGCTGAGGACATTTACGAACTCACCGGCATTGATATCTGGTTCCTCGACAAAATGCAGGATATCCTACAAACGGAAAAATTCCTCAAACGCACTCCCCTAAAATCCTTGACAAAAGAGGAGATGTATGATATTAAGCGTCAAGGATTCAGCGACCGGCAAATTGCCTACGCCACAAAAACCAAAGAAGACGAAGTACGCGCCTACCGCAAACAACTAGGCGTGGTGCCGGTGTACAAACTCGTAGACACTTGCGCCGCCGAATTTGAAGCCAAAACCCCCTACTACTATTCCACCTACGAAGAAGAAACCGAAGTCATCCCCTCCGAAAGACGCAAAGTAATGATCCTCGGAGGCGGCCCCAACCGCATCGGCCAAGGCATAGAATTTGATTATTGCTGTTGCCATGCCTCATTTTCTTTGCGAGAAGATGGGTTTGAAACCATCATGGTTAACTCCAACCCAGAAACCGTTTCTACCGACTACGACACCAGCGACCGGCTTTACTTTGAACCCCTGACAAAAGAAGATGTTTTAAACATCATCGAAGCCGAAAATCCAGAAGGAATCATCGTACAATTTGGCGGACAAACCCCCCTCAAACTTGCAGTACCCCTGCAAGACTTTTTAAACCGGCAACAAGCCAAAACCAGCTTAGGAGAAGTAGTAAAAACCAAAATTTGGGGCACCTCTCCTGATTCTATCGACACCGCAGAAGACCGCGAACGCTTTGAGAAAATTCTGCGGAAACTGAATATCAAACAACCCGAAAATGGTACTGCCCGCAGTTTCGATGATGCCTTAATTGTCGCTAAACGCATTGGCTATCCGGTGGTGGTTCGTCCCAGCTATGTTTTAGGCGGACGGGCAATGGAAATTGTTTACTCAGATGCCGAACTAGAACGGTATATGACGTTTGCTGTGCAAGTTGAACCAGACCACCCAATTTTAATTGATAAATTCCTCGAAAATGCGATTGAGGTTGATGTCGATGCCTTAGCCGATCACACGGGACGGGTAGTAATTGGTGGCATAATGGAGCACATCGAACAAGCAGGAATTCACTCTGGTGATTCGGCTTGTTCTATTCCCTACATCACGCTTTCTGAAAGTTTGGTGGAAACAATTCGTAACTGGACAGTGCAACTTGCCCAAGAGTTAAAAGTTGTCGGGTTAATGAATATCCAATATGCCATCAAAGGCGACGAAGTTTATATCCTTGAAGCAAACCCCCGCGCTTCACGGACGGTGCCTTTTGTCTCGAAAGCAATTAATGTACCTTTGGCAAAAATGGCTTCGCGGGTGATGTCAGGAAAAACTCTTGTATCGTTAGGTTACACAGAGGAAATTATCCCCAAACATATCTCTGTTAAAGAAGCGGTTTTACCTTTTGATAAATTCCCCGGCGCCGATACGATTCTTGGGCCAGAAATGCGATCCACCGGCGAAGTGATGGGAATGGATTATGATTTTGGGACTGCCTTTGCTAAAGCAGAATTAGGGGCCGGTCAACGTTTACCCCTCGAAGGTACCGTCTTTGTCTCAATGATGAACCGCGATAAAGACAGTGTTGTGCCCATTGTCCGCGATTTCTTAGAGATGGGTTTCAAAGTCATCGCCACCACCGGCACCCGCAAAGTTTTACACCAAAATGGATTAAAAGATGTCCAACTGGTACTGAAACTTTATGAAGGCCGGCCTAATGTGTTGGATGCGATCAAAAACCAGCAAATTCAACTCATTATTAATACTCCCTCTGGGGAAGATGCCCAAGCCGAGGGCCGGTTAATTCGTCGCACCGCTTTAGGTTATAAGATTCCGATTGTAACGACCATTGCCGGTGCCAAAGCAACCGCCGCCGCCATACGTTCCCTGAAGTCTCAACCGCTGGAGGTTAAAGCACTCCAAGACTTTATCTAAATTGGGAGTTTAGCCTAGTAAACCCCCATAACAGGGGGTTTTTTTCAAGGAGAAGACATAGAGGTTTTTGGAGAGAACCCATAAGAAAAGCCTCTGTGTCCCTCATCACCTTTTTCTGAGTCTTGGCCTTGAAAAAAAAGCTTAAAATTTTGTTTAGCCGGATGCACTTGTGTCCGTCGGTTCTGGGTACTCTTTAGATAAGCTTCCTGAGCCGATTAAAGTATGTCTATGGTAAGAAATTTAGCAAATTTTCCCGAAAAAGCAATCTTACCTAGTAGACAATATTTTCATAAATGTTACAATAGTTTACAACTTAAGGAAAAACTTAACAAAACTTATGACTACCATAATTATTCTTGTCGTTGCCGGTGTAGCCATTGCCGTTGCCGCTAAGGTTTCCGAGTCTGAGAGCCAATCTCAACCAGAGGCTATCCCCGTTCCGGTGAGAGTACGCTCAGACCGGTAAACGAGAGCGGTGTTCAACAACACGGATGCTCAGGCGCCATTACCGCGAACGCTTTGATCGGATGGGTTGCCGGCATTCCGCTTGCGTTGTGCTTGCAAGCGCGTCCGGCGTGGTGAAAATCGCACTTATATTGCAAACCCGTTATTACAAACAATCCGAGATACTGCCATGAAGACTGCCCAGACTTCCACCGATTTAGTCCGCACCTACCTCCGAGAGATTGGCCGTGTGCCGCTGCTGACCCACGAGCAGGAAATTATTTTAGGTAAACAAGTCCAGCGTTGCACTGCTTTGCAAGAATTGAAAGAGCAGTTAAGTTTGGAATTGGGCCGAGAACCAAGTGATGCGGAATGGGCAGAACCGGCCGGTCTGTCGGAAGCTGAGTTACAGCAAACCATAGAAGCCGGTGAGTTAGCAAAGCGCAAGATGGTGGAAGCGAATTTGCGCTTGGTGGTATCGGTGGCCAAGAAATATATTAAACGAAATGTGGATTTATTGGATTTAATCCAAGAAGGAACGATAGGAATGCAGCGGGGTGTCGAAAAATTTGACCCAACTAAAGGATATCGTTTTTCAACTTATGCCTATTGGTGGATACGGCAAGCAATTACTCGTGCTATAGCCGAAAAAGGCCGGACAATTCGGTTGCCGATTCATATTACCGAAAAACTAAACAAAATTAAAAAAGCTCAACGTCAATTGGCGCAAAATTTAGGACGTTCAGCGACGGTGGCGGAGTTGGCGGCGGAATTAGAATTAACACCTAAGCAAATTCGGGAATATTTAGAAAGAGCCCGTCAGCCTTTGTCATTGGATTTGCGGGTGGGGGATAATCAGGATACCGAATTAGGAGAACTGTTAGAAGACACCGGCCCATCGCCTGAAGATTTTGCGGTACAGTCGTCTTTGCGGTCTGACCTGGAGAATATTATGGCTGACCTGACGCCGCAACAGCGTCAAGTTTTATCATTGCGGTTTGGCTTAGAAGATGGACAGGCAATGACGCTGGCAAAAATTGGAGATCGCCTAAATATTAGCCGCGAACGAGTCCGACAAATCGAGCGAGAAGCCTTAACGAAATTGCGGAAACGCAAAGCGGATATGGGAGAATATGTTGCCAGCTAAGGCTATTTGAGATTGTAGATTTAGCTAAACCTTAAATCGAAAATGGCATAGGCAACTATCACGGAGCGAAAATGAAAAATTGGGTCATCCGTAGGTCTTGGTTCGGTTCCGCCTACTCTTAAGTTATAATCGGGTTGTTAAAGTAGTAAAAAGAAAGGAAAAAAGCACCCGATTATAACTGAGCAAAAAAAAACAAGCTCTATCGAAAGGCGGAAATTACTGCGAGGAGATTTATTGTGAATAACTCATCTCATTTTCCAGAACACATCAGCGGCGATCAACCAGAAGCTGGCAATTTACTCTGGCACTATGTCCAGTCAATGAGTCCAGAAACAATTGCCCAACTTTCTAAACCAAACACTGGCGATGTGTTTCAAGTAATGGAACGCAATATCGTAGGTTTGCTAGGCAATTTACCTTCCGAGCATTTTGGGGTAACAATTACAACCAGCCGCGAACACTTAGGCCGGCTGTTAGCATCTGCAATGATGAGCGGATATTTTCTCCGCAACGCAGAACAAAGGATGACCTTTGAAAAATCCCTACAACACGCAGAAACAAGCGCATCCGAAGACGAATAACCGCACTTATTTTATCTGCGTTTATCTGCGTTTATCTGCGGTTAAATAACCCAAACTGGCATCTAAAAAAAATAACCCAAAGCCCAAAAACGGCTCGGCAGAAATGACAAAAACTCTGCCGAATTTGCCGTTTTAGACATTCCCAAAGCGCTTTATTTATGCTATAATCACCCCGCTTTAAATTTCCCAGGCCATAATTATTGAGTTACCCATGATAGAAATTCCTACTCCTATTCCCCATAAAAATATTGGTGTAGCGGTGATTTGGAATCATAGCGGCCAAATTTTGATTGATAAACGCCGGCGTGAAGGTTTGCTGGGGGGCTTGTGGGAGTTTCCAGGGGGGAAGCTTGAGGAGGGAGAGACAATTGAGGAGTGTATTCGCCGGGAAATTTTGGAAGAGTTGGCGATTGATGTGGAGGTGGGAGAGCATTTAATTACGATAGATCATACTTATACGCATTTTCGAGTCACATTAAATGTATTTCATTGCCGGCATTTTGCGGGGGAACCGCAAGCGATTGAGTGTGATGAGATTCGCTGGGTAAGTTTAGATGAAATTGATCAGTTTCCATTTCCGGTAGCTAATATCCAAATTATTGAGGCTTTGCGGGGAGAAATCTAACTTCTTTAAGCCTTCAAAAACCCGGAGGTAAACTTTTATATTTCATTAAAACTGGGTGTGTTTCTGCCGGCCTTAAATCGGATTCAGAAAAAATTGCGCCTTCTAAATTAGCACCTTCTAAATGGGTTCGTGTCAAGTCAGCTTTTCTTAAATCTGCTCCTTGTAAATTAGCATTTCTGAGGTCTGCTTTAGTAAAGTCAACGCCTCTCAAATCTGCTTCGGTGAGGTTGGCGTCGGTGAGGTTAGAACCTGTGAGGTCGGCATTTCTGAGGTCTGCTAAATTTAAATTTGTGCCGGTGAGATCGGCGCGGGTTAAATCTACTTCTCTGAGGTCGGCTTGGGATAAATTGGCTTGTTTTAAATTGGCTGAAACTAAGTCGGCATTTCTCAGTTCTGCTTCTTTTAAATTGGCTTTTTCGAGGTTGGCTTTTCTGAGGTTGGCGTTGGTTAAATCAATGTTTTTGAGGTCGGTTTCGCTGAGGTTGGCTCCGCTTAAATTGGCGTTGCTGAGGTCGGCATCGGTTAGCTGTACGCCGCTGAGGTTGACTTCTGGGAGGGAAACGTTGGGGGCTATCCAGTAGGCACCTATTTCGCTGAGGTCTATTTGTTCGGAAAAACGGGTTTTGATGTCATAGACGGCTTTTTGGAGGTTGGTGCCCTTTAACATTGCGCCTCGGAGGTCTGCACCGCTGAGGTTGGCTCGGAAGAGGTTGGCGTTTTCGAGGTTGGCGTTGATTAGTTTGGCGCTGCGGAGGTTGGCTCCTCGGAGGTCGGCTCTTTTGAGGTTGCAACCGCTGAGGTCTGTGCCGCTGAGGTTGGCTCCTGGGAGGGCGACGTTGGTGGAGATGCAATAGGCGCCGGTGGCAACGGGGTCGATGTTTTGGGAAAATTTGGTTCTGGCATCATAGATGGCTCGTTCTAGGTTGGCTCCGCTGAGGTCGGCTTCGCTGAGGTCTGTGCCGCTGAGGTTGGCGCCGCTGAGGTTGGCGCCGCTGAGGTTGGCTCCGATGATTTTTGCTTCTCGCAAATTGGCTCCGCTGAGGTCGGCGTCTTTGAAGTTGGTTCCGACTAGGAGGGTGCCGCTGAGGTTTGCTTGTCTGAGGTGGCTTTCGGTGAGGTTGGCGAGGTTCAGACAGGCTTTGATCAGGTTGGCTCCGTTGAGGTTGGCTTTTGTGAGGTCGGCGTCTAGGAAGTCGGTGTAGCTAAGGTTGGCTTCGCTGAGGTCGGTGCCGCTGAGGTCTACGCCACGCAAGCTTGAGCCTCGCAGGTTTGCTCCGCTGAGGTTTTCGCCTTTGAGGGGGGTTGCTTGTAGGTTGCTGATTTGTAAGTCGTTGTTGTTTTCTTTGTTGTTTAATAAGGCGCTTAAGTCATTATTGCTGGTGAATGGTTCGCTGTTAAAATTTGTCATTTATTTAATAAAATAGTTGCTCGTTTATAGGGGAAATTATGCGGTTTTTACAAAGGGGTGGGGGTGAAATTTATCTGGGGAATTGATGTCAGTTTTTATATTATCTCTTGTTGGATGTCATGGTGTGGGGGTTTTGGGGACAGGGTTTTGCTATGGCTGGGGGGTACTGGTGAAAATATTTGCTCTGCTGGGGTGTTTTTCTGGGTTGGATGTGTAACAATTGCGTTGCGGGGATGAAAGTTTGTTTTTGCCGGTTCATGGGGTTTAGGGAAGTGTCAAGAAAAATGGAAGTTGAGGGGGTTTAGGCATTTTGGCGCTTGTTGGGGTTATGGGCTTTGGGGAGGGTGGTTTTTGAGGTTTTAATTTTAACACGCATGATTTTAAGGCGGGTTTTGCAGGCTTTAAGCTAGGGTGCCGGTTTTAAGGACGGGGGGCTGAGGTTGTGGATAGGAAGTTGTTAAAATTGGGGTTCTTTGCAGGTGAAAAAAGCGGGGTGCTGGTTGGTGTAGGCTGGGAATATGGCATCTGTAATGTCACAATTTTTATGCAAGAGTAATTTATACAAATAATGAACAGTAGTGAATTGCCCACCGGCACAGCGCAAATTGAGCTTATGGGTTCTCGCCAGTTTCCTGACTGGCTGGCTGAGCAGTCTGTTAGTTTGGCTTTTACGACGTATCAAACCGGCAAGTTGTTTTTGATTGGGTTGCAACCGAATGGCCGGTTATCGATTTTTGAGCGGACGTTTAACCGCGCTATGGGGTTATATGCAACTGCTGATAGTTTGTATATGAGTTCGCTTTTCCAGCTTTGGCGGTTTGAAAATGCTCTGGAACCTGGACAGTTGCATGATGGCTATGACCGGCTTTATGTGCCGCAGTTGGGCTATACAACGGGAGATTTAGATATTCACGATATTGTTTTGGATGATGCACAAAAGATTATTTTTGTCAATACTTTGTTTGGTTGTTTGGCGACGGTAAGTGAGAGATATAGTTTTGAGCCGGTGTGGAAACCGCCGTTTATTTCGCGTTTGGCGGCGGAGGATCGTTGTCATTTGAATGGTTTGGCGGTGGTGGATGGTAAACCGGGGTTTGTGACGAGTGTTTCGGCGACGGATGTGGCAGATGGTTGGCGAGATCGTCGCAAAAGTGGCGGCTGTGTGATTGATGTGGCTAGTAGTGAGGTGGTTTTGTCGGGGTTATCTATGCCGCATTCGCCTCGATTTTATCAGGGCAAGTTGTGGGTTTTGAATTCGGGTACGGGCTATTTTGGTTATGTGGATTTGCAGGCTTCTAAGTTTGTGCCGGTGACTTTTTGCCCTGGCTATCTGCGGGGTTTGGCTTTTGTGGGCAATTTTGCGGTGGTGGGGTTGTCTAAAGCCAGGGGTAATAAGACTTTTTCTGGTTTGGCTTTGGATGATAATTTGGCTGCGGCTGATGCGGAGGCGCGTTGTGGTTTGCAGGTGATTGATCTGCGGACGGGCGATGTTGTCCATTGGTTAAGAATTGATGGGGTGATTGAGGAGTTATATGATGTGGCGGTAATTCCTGGGGTACGCCGGCCTATGGCTTTGGGCTTTAAAACTGATGAGATTCGCCGGGTGATTACTGTGGCTCCGACGTTGTGATGGCAGCAGATATTTGTTAAAAACCTCGGTTTTTTCAAAAAAACCGGGGTTTTTATTGTCGGGAAATGGTCGAGATCGGCTACCCGACAGCCTTGGATTTATAACGATATGATATAAAAGTTGAAACTTCTTAATGAATGTTAATCAATGTCTGTTTTATCCTCCCGCACAAATGAAATCAAAAAGTCGATAACAGAAAAACTGTTGTTTGGCAATGAACCAACGCCAGAGTTAATGGCGATTTTGCTGGTTTATTTTGTTCAAGGTATTTTGGGGTTAGCTCGTCTGGCCGTTAGTTTTTTTCTGAAAGACGAACTTGGCTTATCTCCTGCGGAAGTTTCCGCTTTGTTTGGTATTGTGGCTTTACCCTGGATCGTTAAGCCTTTGTTTGGCTTTATGTCTGATGGTTTACCCATCTTCGGATACCGGCGCCGCCCCTATTTGATTTTGTCTGGTTTGGCTGGTACGTTCGCTTGGGTTGCTTTGGCAACGCTTGTGAATAATGCTATTGCTGCAACGGCTGCGATTGCTTTATCTTCGCTTTCTGTGGCTGTTTCAGATGTGATTGTTGATTCTCTTGTTGTGGAACGAGCGCGCAAAGAATCGCTTAGTGATGCCGGTTCTTTACAGTCTGTTTGCTGGGGTGCTTCTTCTCTTGGTGGATTGATTACGGCTTATTTCAGTGGTGCTTTGCTTCAACATTTCAGCACTCATACTATCTTTTTAATTACGGCAAGTTTTCCTTTAATTGTTTCTGCGGTTGCTTGGTTAATTGCTGAGGTGCCGGTGAATCAATTAAACAGAGAAGATTTATCTCTACAAGATCCTACGCGAACGCAATCTTCTAATAATTTTCAACGGGTAAAACAACAAGTTAGACAACTGCGGCAAGCGCTTTCTCAAAAAGCTATCTGGATGCCAACGGTGTTTTTATTTATTTGGCAAGCTACGCCTTCTGCTGATTCGGCTTTCTTTTTCTTTACGACAAATGAATTAGGTTTTGAACCAGAGTTTTTGGGACGGGTTCGCCTTGTTACGAGCTTGGCTTCTTTGTTAGGAGTTTGGCTGTTTCAAAGATTTTTTAAGATGGTTCCTTTTCGGCGGATTTTTGCCTGGTCTACGGTTCTTTCTGCTGCGTTAGGAATGACGACTTTGCTGTTAGTGACTCATGCTAACCGCGCTATGGGAATTGATGATCACTGGTTCAGTATTGGTGATAGTTTGGTGCTGACGGTGATGGGGCAAATTGCTTATATGCCGGTGTTGGTTTTGGCGGCTCGTCTTTGCCCTGCGGGGGTTGAGGCTACTTTGTTTGCTTTGCTGATGTCGGTTACTAATTTAGCCGGTTTGCTTTCTTATGAGTTCGGTGCTGTGATGATGCACTGGCTGGGCATTAATGAGCATAATTTTGATAAGCTTTGGCTGTTGGTTATGATTACGAATTTTTCTACTTTGTTGCCTTTGCCTTTTATTAATTGGCTGCCTGATAGTAGTGCTAATGGTGAGGGTGCGAGTGGGGATTTGTTGCCGGTTTTGGAGCCGGAACCGGGTACAAATGGGCCGGTAGGTCAACATTTGATTCCAGATTTTATGCCGGAGTTGGTGCCGACTTCGCTTATTTCTGATAAGTTAAAGGCAGAAGACCGCCGGTAAGGTATAGCGGTGGTTTTGGTATCATTTAATCAAGGCAATTGTAATCAAGAGTGGTGGGAAATACCACCATAAAAATTATGCAAAACATAGAAACAAAAAAACGCTCTTACGACGTTAAAGAATGGCAACGTGGTTATGACTCTCAGCCTCAAGAGTTTAGCTACTGGATTGATGATATTGAGGGACAAATTCCGGCTGATTTAGAGGGTACTTTTTTTAAAAATGGCCCTGGTTTGTTGGATATAAATGGCAGTTCGATTCATCACCCGTTTGATGGGGATGGGATGATTTCTTCGGTGGCTTTTTCTCAGGGTCGTGCTTATTTTCGCAATAAATTTGTGCAAACTGCGGGATATTTGGAAGAAAAGAAGGCAGGTAAAATTCTTTATCGGGGTGTTTTTGGTACTCAAAAACCGGGTGGTTGGTTGGGTAATATTTTTGATTTAAAAATTAAAAATATTGCCAATACTCATGTTATTTATTGGGGCGGAAAGTTACTGGCTTTGTGGGAGGCTGCGGAACCTCACCGGCTTGATCCTTATACTTTGGAAACCCTTGGTTTGGATTATTTGGACGGGATTTTACAACCGGGTGAGGCGTTTTCTGCTCATCCCCGTGTTGATGGGGATCGGTTGGTGAATTTTGCGGTTAAACCTGGTCTTTCTAGCACGATTACTATTTATGAGCTAGATAAAACCGCTGCGTTACTTACAAAACACGCTCATTCTATCCCTGGTTTTGCGTTTTTGCATGATATGGCTATTACGCCAAATTATTGCATTTTTTTCCAAAATCCTGTTTCTTTTAATCCTTTGCCTTTTGTTTTGGGTTGGCGGGGGGCCGGTCAATGTTTGCAGTTAAACCCCAAAGAAAAAACGAAGGTAATTTTAATTCCTCGGAATGGGGGTGAGGTTCAAGTTGTGGAAACTGAGCCTTGTTTTGTTTTCCACCATGCGAATGCTTTTGAGGTGGGAGATAAGGTTTTTGTTGATTCAATTTGCTATTCTTCGTTTCCTTCTCCTGATGCGGATGGCGATTTTCGTGAGGTTGATTTTGAGCGTCTTCCGGCTGGGGAGTTGTGGCGTTTGGAGGTGGATTTAAGGGCGAAAACTGTGTCCCATGAGGTGATTGAAAGCCGCTGTTGTGAGTTTCCTACTTTGCACCCAAATAATGTGGGGAAAGCTTACCGTTATATGTATATTGGTACGGCTCATCAACCAACGGGTAATGCTCCTTTACAAGCGGTTTTGAAAATTGATTTTGAAACCGGCAAACGTGAAATATGGAGTGCGGCGCCAAGGGGTTATGCTGGTGAGCCGGTGTTTGTTCCGCGTCCAAATGGTGTTTCTGAGGATGATGGTTGGTTGTTGTTGTTGGTTTATGATGCTGCTTTTCATCGTTCGGATGTGGTGATTTTGGATGCGCGAAATTTGAATTATGGGCCGGTGGCTCGTTTGCATTTAAAACATCATATTCCCTATGGTTTACATGGCAGTTTTTCTGAGCAGTATTTTGGGCCCTAATCTGGTTTTGAGTTCGGGAGGCTGAGCCTCTCTAAGTGCGTACCCAGGCTGAGTCTGGGTACGAGATTAGGCAATAAAATGTAGGGGCAAACGGTGGCTGTGGTTGCCCGTTGTTAAAATTTAGGGGCAATTGCTCTCTGGTTGCCCGTCGTTTCGGGGTAGGCTAGAAGGGAAACATTTTTAATTACTAATCACCAATGCAGTACAGACGTTTTGGCCGCACAGAGTTACAAATGCCGGTGTTTTCTTGCGGGGGAATGCGCTATCAATATAAGTGGCAAGATGTACCGGCTTCTGATATTCCTACGGATAACCAGGAAAATTTGGAAGCGACCATTAAACGCTCTTTGGAATTGGGAATTAATCATATTGAAACGGCTCGCGGTTATGGAACTTCGGAAATGCAGCTAGGGCAAATTTTGCCGAAATTTGACCGAGAAAAATTGATTGTACAAACAAAGGTTAGTCCTTATGAAAATCCCCAGGAGTTTTTGCAGACTTTTGAGAAGTCTTTGGCTTATTTGCAGTTAGATTATGTTGATTTATTATCGCTACATGGTATTAATACTGCGGAGTTATTAGATTGGTCTGTGCGTCCGGGGGGTTGTTTGGATGTGGCGCGAAAGTTGCAAGCAGAAGGAAAGGTAAGGTTTATTGGCTTTTCTACTCACGGATCTACGGATGTTATTGTTAAAACAATTGAGACCGATGCGTTTGATTATGTAAATTTGCATTGGTACTATATTAATCAAAGAAATTGGCCGGCAATTGAGGCGGCAAATAAGTGGGATTTGGGGGTTTTTATTATTAGCCCTTCCAATAAGGGGGGGATGCTTTATAAGCCTTCGGATAAGTTGGTGGAATTATGCCGGCCTTTGAGTCCTATTGTGTTTAATAATTTGTTTTGTTTGAGTTATCCACAGGTGCATACTTTGTCTATCGGTGCGGCGACGCCAAGTGATTTTGATGAGCATATAAAGGTTTTGCCTTTGCTGGATAAGGCGGAGGAGTTTTTGCCGGTAATTATCGACCGTTTGGAAAAAGAAATGGCGGCAAAGTTAGGGGAAGATTGGGTAAAAAGTTGGGAAGTGGGTTTGCCAAATCACGAAGAAACGCCGGGGGGTTTGAATATTGGGGCAATTTTGTGGTTGCGAAATTTGGCGCTGGCTTATGATATGGTTGAGTATGGAAAAATGCGTTATGGGCTGTTAGGAAATGGCGGTCATTGGTTCCCTGGCAAAAAGGCGGATAAGTTGGATGAGTTGGATTTAAAAGCTTGTTTGGCAAAGAGTCCTCATGCTGATAAAATCCCGGCTTTGTTGGCAGAAACTCACGAGCTTTTGGGGGGTGAAGAGGTGCGCCGGTTGTCTCAAGAGTGACCGATTTGAGGTATAAAAATTAAAAACCCCTGGTTGAGCGCCGGCCAAAAGTCGGAAAAGCAGTGGTCTAGGGATTGTATCGGCTGAGTATTGAGTGATGGCAAGCAGATGAAAGTAATGTATTATCGCTTTTTTCAGTTTTTAATGATCTTCCTCACCGGCGTTTTTTTTGGAGTTTTATTGCCCAGAGATCAGGTGATTGAAAAAAGCCTCAGCAAAACAAGTCCAGAAA
Source organism: Ancylothrix sp. D3o (assembly GCF_025370775.1). Classification (NCBI taxonomy): domain Bacteria; kingdom Bacillati; phylum Cyanobacteriota; class Cyanophyceae; order Oscillatoriales; family Microcoleaceae; genus Ancylothrix; species Ancylothrix sp. D3o. Next base: position 105,209 of record NZ_JAMXEX010000009.1, read on the forward strand.
GTGTGATTCCGTCAGAATTTGAAGGGAAGTTATCTTTATTTATTTTGGCCGGTCAGTCGAATATGTCGGGACGAGGTGAGTTATTGCCAGAAATAACGGATGCGAGAATTGTTGTTTTTGGTAATGATTATGAATGGCATTTAGCGGCTGAGCCGGTTGATGGTGCCACCGGCCAAATTGATAAGGTTTCCCAAGATTTTCATGCCGGTTATAGTCCGGCTTTTTCTTTTGCAAAGCAGTTATTAAAATATAATTCTCATCACATGATTGGGTTAATTCCTTGTGCAAAGGGGGGTAGTTCGATTGCGGAATGGCAGCGAAATTTGAGCGAGAAAAGTCTGTATGGTTCTTGCTTAAAACGAGTTAAACTTGCAGCCACAAAAGGTAAGATTTCTGGGGTGCTTTTTTTCCAAGGCGAAGCCGATGCTTTGAAGCCAAAGCCTAATGCTAAATTTCCGCCTTTTCCGGGCCGGTGGGCTGCAAAATTTACGCGGTTTGTTGATGATTTTCGCGGGGATTTATCTCAGCCTGATTTACCTGTGGTTTTTGCTCAAATTGGTAGCACAAAATCGCCGAAATTATATATTAATTGGCAAGAAGTTCAGCGACAGCAAGAAGAGGTGAATTTATCCTCGGCGGCGATGATTTATACGCGAGATTTACCCTTAAAAGATGATGTACATTTTACAACGGCAAGTTATCAAAAGATTGGAGAGCGTTTTGCTAATCAGTTTTGGCAGCTAACTCAGCAGAAATCTAGGCGATAATCTGCCGGCTTGTTGTAGAATCCTTGTTAAGGTTTGTCAAACTACGAGGATATAGCGATTATGAGTTTAAAACGCCGAAATTTTCTGTTTATAACGGCTGCAAGTGTTGCTGCGATCACAGCCGGTGCGTGCAATGCTTCGGGGAATAGTTCAGTAGAAAGCAAAAATTCTTCTAAGCCTACCCAAGTTGCTCAAAATACAGGGGTTTTTGAATTAGCGCCTTTACCCTATGCTTTTAATGCGCTTGAGCCTCATATTGATGCGCGGACAATGGAATTTCACCACGATAAACATCATGCAGCCTACGTTAAAAATCTCAATGATGCTATCACTAAACACCCGGAACTAAAAGGCAAAACTGCTGAACAGTTAGTGCGGGATATTAACAAAATTCCCGAAGATATCCGCACAAGTGTGAGAAATAATGGCGGCGGTCATGTTAACCATACAATGTTTTGGGAAATTATGAGTCCCAATGGTGGCGGCGAACCGAAAGGGGCAATTGCTGATGCAATTAAACAAAGTTTTGGCAGTTTTGATAACTTTAAAAAGCAGTTTAATGATGCCGGTGCTAAGCGTTTTGGCAGTGGTTGGGCTTGGTTAGTTCGCACTCCTGCCGGCAAGTTGGAAGTTACCAGTACAGCTAATCAAGATAGCCCTTTTATGGATGGTAATTATCCAATTATGGGTAATGATGTTTGGGAACACGCTTATTATCTCAACTATCAAAACCGCCGCGCTGATTATTTAACAGCTTGGTGGAATGTTGTTAATTGGGATGAAATTAATAAGCGTTTTGCTAAAGCGGTTGGTTAATTAAAGATTGGGGCGGTCACCAAATCAGCCGCCCCTATGGAATGGGTTAAGGGTTCAATTTACGCGGCAAATTTTGCTTAGGTTTGCTAGTTTTTTTGATGTGGATGCAGTTGCGAATGCTGTTACTGAGAGGGGTGGTGAAACTGTCAATAAAAACCACTTCCCCGCCCCATTTTTTCAAAACCGGCTCTAAACTTTGTGTTTCTTCTTCTGTCCAATGACCGCGATAAAGAATTGCTGTTCCGTTCATTTTTAACAACGGTAAAGAATATTCAGCGGCTAAAGATGCTGCACCCACTGCTCGAATTAACACAAGATTATAGGCTTGCCGGTGGTCAAAATGCCGGTTTAATTCTTCAGCCCTAGCGGTAATTGTTTCGCCATTTTCTATGCCTAATTCCTTTAGCACCGAATCGATAAATATGAGTTTTTTGCGAGTAGAGTCCAGCAGTTTTATTTGCCAGTTTGGTTGACCAATAGCCACCGGCAACCCTGGAAACCCCGCGCCGGTGCCGATATCAATTACTTTAAAATCGCTATTTTCTTCTGGCTTATAGCTTGGAAAAACCCCCCGCAAAGAATCCCATAAATGCTTTTCCCAAAACTCATCTGGTTGGGAAATTCTCGTTAAATTCAAGCGCTCATTTCCGGCCAAAACAAGCTCATAAAGCTTTTGAAATTGCCCTTGCTGAAAAGCAGAAGGCTGCCAAGAAAGCGTTTCTAACCACAACTCATCCATTGCCGGCAGTTGAGGCAAATTTGCTGTTAATTCTTCAGTCATTGATGCTTTTTAAAACCCCTTTATGAACTAACCCCAGACAATTCTTGTTTTTGAAGTTGCGCCGGTTCAATTGCTTTTAAATTGCCGTGTTCCAGCGTCCAGCAACGGTCTGCTACACTCAACAAATCTCCAGCATCGTGAGTAACCACCAATAAACTCCAATTGGCTTTTAACTTTGCTAATAAATTTACCAATTGCCGGCGCATTGACCAATCTAAACCCGCCGTTGGTTCATCTAACATCAATAAATGTGGCTGACGAATTAGCTGTACTGCCAAAGCCAAACGCCGCTGCTGTCCGCCGCTTAAAGAATTCGGTGAAGTGTGCAAAGGCAGATGATCTAAACTCACTTCGGCGAGAGTTTTATTAATTTGTTCTGAGCCTATTTCTGGATGTCCCAGACGCAATTCTTGTAAAATTGTATTGCCGCAGAAATGCCTTTCTGGAAACTGAAAAACCAACCCACCTAACTGTTGCAAATGTTCCGCTTCAAGTTCCTGATCTCGCCAAAAAATTTTGCCCTTAGTAGGAGTTGCCAACCCTGCTAAAATTTCCAATAGAGTTGTTTTGCCTGAACCGCTTGGCCCAATCACCAACCCTAACTGCTGGGGGGCGATTTCTAAATTAATCGATTTCAGAATTGGGGCCGGTGTGGCCGGTGGGTGATAAACCAAATTTTTGAGATAAAGCATTTAATGCGATCAACGTTGTTTCGCCGTAGATTTTCTCTATTCTATCACTTACCCTAACATCCTCGACAAGTCAGGTAAAAATAAATCCTCATCCCAAGCGACTTTAAACTAAGCAATTGTTACTTTTGTGCTGCAAAATAGCCCTTTTATTTATTATTTTTGTTGTAATTTATTGAGCAAAATAATTAATCCGTAAAAACATGAGTTTAAGCGTCTGTTTTTATTAAATTTATTCAAAAAAACGACCCCATCAAAAGCGATTGATGGGAGCGTTTGATTATTTCAAAATCTTGTCTAAAAAGGGCTTTTTTATTCTCTCTCCAGATAGATATAAAACCCAAAAAGCTTTATAAGCTTAGGCTAAAGAAACCACAATAAACTCTTACTATCGGCAGAAACAAAACAGGTTTTAAGTTCCTACTATTAAAAGTGTAGTTTCAACCCCAGAATTGAACCATGACTAAGGAAAGCGACAACAATACAAGCAAACGCGGCTTCGCCTCTATGGATGAAGACAAACAACGCGAAATAGCCAGTAAAGGCGGTAAAGCTGCTCACGAAAAAGGCACCGCTCACGAATTTACCCATGAAGAAGCAGTAGAAGCCGGTCGCAAAGGCGGAGAAGCCGTAAGTAAAGACCGCGACCATATGTCAGAAATTGGCAAAAAAGGCGGAGAAGCCGTAAGTAAAGACCGCGACCATATGTCAGAAATTGGCAAAAAAGGCGGGAAATCTTAAGCACTATTTACAACTTGATTAAATCCATTTTTCCTTGAAGCCGGTACCCTTGCCGGCTTTGTCGCATTTCGGTAAAACAACATAATAATTATCAAAATATCCGCCCCCCTTCCTAAAAAAAGCAACAGGCATTAAACTAAAGTTTAAAATCAAAAATTGAACCCTTATGAGAGAAGCGAGAAACGTCCTCGGTGAACCCCTACAATTATGCTGCAACGCCCCCCGCACCGGCTATTATCGAGACGGCTACTGTCACACCGGCGACCTTGACTTTGGCCTTCATGTTGTTTGTGCCCGCGTCACCGCCGAATTTCTCGAATATACAAAATTGCAAGGCAACGACCTCTCCACCCCCGTCCCGCAATATCAATTTCCGGGCTTAAAACCGGGCGATTGCTGGTGTTTATGCGCCTCCCGTTGGAAAGAAGCCTTCGATGCCGGTTGCGCCCCACAGGTCAATTTAGCCGCTACTCACGCTCGCGCCCTCGAATTCGTCTCCCTCAACGAACTCAAACAACACGCTATTTAAACACTTATCATTTTATGCTCAAAAAAATCCTGATTTTAACCACCACAACTAGCGGCCTTCTTTTCCCCATGAATGTGCTTGCTACAGACATTAAAAACGAAGATTCAACCAGCTATAACCTCCGCATCGAAATGGGAAACACCACCTTTACCAACCAAATTGGTGCCCTTTCCACCCAAACAGATATCTGTGATAAAAAATGCAAAATCTCGATTCGAGGGGCCAGCATCGAAGCCGATAAAGACGATATTATTATCATCAAAAACGGCCAATTTACTAGAGAAACTAAAAAGTAGCTTTTGGGGACTGGGTTTATTTTAGCGAAATAACCAATCAGAAAAAATGAACAATCCAGAATACTGCATAGTCTTAGTAACAACCGGCACAAAACAAGAAGCAGAAATTATCGCCAAAAAACTCATTTCTGACAAACTTGCCGCCTGCGTTACTTTGCTGCCGGTTCATTCTATCTACACCTGGGAAAACGAAATTCACAGCGATGATGAATGGCAACTTTTCATCAAAACAAAACTCACTAAATTTGATGAACTAGAAACCACCATCAAAAAACTGCATTCCTATCAAACCCCAGAAATTATCGCCCTGCCAATTCTGGCCGGTTCTGTACCCTATCTCAACTGGATATCAGAAAACGTCAATAGTCAATAATCATTTGTCATAGCAAAGCCGGTTTAAAAAAGTACAGACGTTCATCTGTAGTGGGGCAGGCATCCTGCCTGCCTAAAGGCTGCGGTTGAAAAAAAAAGCCCATCCCCAAAAACATCCCATCTGCCATCAAATCTGGTATCAGATAGACTACTGTAAAAACCTGGCGCGGAAACGGAAAAACCCATAAGAACTCGTTGAATTAGGGCCGGTTGCGGTTGGTAAATTGCCTAAATTTACCACCACAGCACCATTAGAATTCACCCCTTGACAAGGCGAAGAACCCACCGGCACAGAGATAGCAGAACCTGCCGCAAAAAACTGTCCAACATCCCCATCAACCGCATTAGTTGAAATATTTTGAGAATTATTCAACAACAGCGAAACACCACGATTTGTACCAAAAGCATCCCCAATAAACTGTAAACCGGCCGGCACCAAATCACATAAATTAACATTAGCAGCCTGCGCCCCACCATCCGACAAGAAATAAATCGTATATTCCACCTCATCCCCTGGTTGAATCGCTACATTATCAATGCGACCCTGTAAAAAGTTTTGCGGCCAATTTGTCGCATTATCATTCGTATCCGCCGGATCATCCACCACCTCATTAAACGCCGTTCCATTCAACGCCGTTACCCGTTTCACCAAACGCAGACGCGGTTTATTTGGCAAAGACAAACTCGCCTGGTCATCTTCCGCCGGATTATTATTTCCCGGAGTCGAATTAGGATCGCCTTGATCGCTGGCCTGTACCTGCGCCGTATTCGTCACCACATCCGACGTATTCAACGTCACCGTCAAACGCAAAGTAGCATTCCCACCATTGGCAATTTGTCCCACTATCCAGAGGCCGGTTGTAGGATCATAAGTACCAATCGAAGCCACAGAAGAAACCAACGTCAACCCCACCGGCACTTGTTCAAGAACCTGCACACCAGTCGCCGTCGCCGGCCCAGAATTTCGCACAGTTACCGTATAAGTAAAAGTTGTACCGAGTGTAGGATTCAAATTATCCGAGGTTTTCCTCAAAGACAAATCTGCAATATCTTGAGGCAAAGTCACACTTGCCTGGTCATCCTCACTGGGATTATTATTGTTAACCACAGAATCCGGGTCTGGCACATCAGAAGCCGTCACCTGCGCTGTATTACTCACCTGCCCCTCCGCAGTTTTCCTTGCTTGGATCGTCAGAGTCGCCGTTCCCCCATTGGTCACAGTACCCACCGTCCAAACGCCGGTTGCTGGGTCATAACTTCCACTCGCGGAAACAAACGTCAACCCCGCCGGCAGCCGGTCTGTCACCTGCACACCAGTAGCATTGCTAGGGCCAGAATTTCTGAGGGTAAGAGTATAGCTAATCGTATCTCCGACACGCGGGTTAGCCACATTTGCCGTTTTTGCCAAAGATAAATCAGCCCCCGTTGCCGGTACCGTCACACTATCTTGGTTATTATTAGGATTCGGGTCTGGTTGATTTGAAGCCGTCACCGAAGCAGTATTTGTGGCATTGGCAGCATTCAAAACCGCCGTAATTCGCAGAGTTGCTGCTTGACCGTTATTCAAATTTCCTAGGTTCCAAATGCCGGTACGGTTATCATAATTTCCCACACTTGTTATCGCCGAAACAAACCCAACCCCTGCCGGAAGTTGGTCTGTAATTTGTACGCCGGTGGCGTTGGCCGCGCCGGTGTTTGTGACCGTTATCGTATAAGTAAATTGTTGACCAAGGGTGGGATTAGGATTATCCACCGACTTCGCCAAAACTAAATCGGCTGTTTGTTGAGGAGTTGTGACAGTGGCCGTGTTATTTTCTGGCACCGGATCAGTTTGGTCAGAAGCCGTCACCGAAGCCGTATTTGTAATCGGATTTGCGGTATTAACGCGGGCAGAAATCGTCAAAGTCGCCTCGCCACCATTGGCAACATTTCCCACCGTCCAAACGCCTGTGGTGGCATCATAGCGGCCTTGAGTTGCCGTTGCAGAAAGCAGAGTTAAACCCTGCGGCACCTGATCTGTGACTGCCACATCCGAGGCATTACCAGGGCCATTATTGGTCAATCTCACCGTGTAATTAATGGTTTCTGAGGGGGTAGCATTTGGCCGGTCTACGGTTTTTGTAATTGCCAAATCTGCCGGTAAGTCTGGGATAGTTACACTAGCTGAATTATTGCCGGGATTGGGGTCTGTTTGATCAGAATTGGTGACGCTGGCTGTATTTGTGACTGGGTTGGCGGTGGAGACGGTGGCTGTAATAGTGAGGGTGGCTGTGGCACTATTGGCAAGATTTCCTATATTCCAGATGCCGGTGCCTGAGTTATATGTTGTTCCGGTTGTTGTTGTGGCGCTTACAAATCTTAAACCCGGTGCCAATTGGTCGGTTATTTGTACATTTGTGGCATTTGCGGGGCCGTTGTTTGTGGCAACAATTGTATAAATTACCTGTTGTCCGGGGGTGGGGTTTTGATTGTTGACGCTTTTAATGACTGATATATCTGCCGGTTGTTGTTGCGTGATGGTTGCTGAGGCAAAATCATCTTCATTTAAATTGCCATTGGCGGGGATGGAGTCTGGATCGTCTTGGTCGGAGGCTGTAATTTCTGCGGTGTTGGTTTGGGTGACGGCATTATTGACGGTTGCTGTTACGGTTAAAGGTACATTTCCCCCATTGGCAATTGAGGCTAAATTCCAGACAATTTGCCTAGTTATGTTATTATAAACTCCGCCATTTGATGCAGAAACAAAGTTTAAACCGGCCGGTAATGTATCGGTAATTTCGACGTTGGTTGCAGTGGCCGGCCCCGCATTATTTACTGTTAGGGTAAAGGTGACATTTTCTCCTACTGCTGGTGTTGAATTATTGACGGTTTTTCTTAAGGATAAATCTGCCTGTTGGTTAATCGTGGTGGTGTCGGTGGCGGTGTTGTTTGCGGGGTTGGGATCAGTTACACCGGCCGGTGGCGAAACAGTGGCAGTATTAGTTAGGGTGCCGGTGGCTGTCGGGGAAACGGTACCGGCAATAGTAAGAGTTATACTTTGTCCTGAAGCTAGAGTTAAATTAGTCCAGTTGCCGGAGGTAGAGTCGTAAGTGCCGGTATTAGGTGTATAACTGGAAGCGATAAAGCCGGCCGGCAGAGTATCGGCAACGGTGAGACTGTTAACAGTAGAGGGGCCGTTATTTGTCACAGTAATAACGTAGGAACTGGTACCACCAGGGTTAATTGTGCTCAG